>JBOGXL010000231.1:0-12467 GCA_050694575.1 Actinomycetota bacterium
TCGGGGGGCGCAGCGCCCCCGATCGCGGGGGGCTCGGGGGGCGCAGCGCCCCCGATCGCTGATGCCGCGGCGTTCGGACCTGCACTCGATCCTCATCGTCGGCGCCGGACCGATAGTTATCGGCCAGGCCTGCGAGTTCGACTACTCGGGGACGCAGGCGTGCAAGGCGCTGTGTGAGGACGGGTTCCGTGTGGTGTTGGTGAACTCCAACCCCGCGACGATCATGACCGACCCGGAGTTCGCCGACCGCACGTACATCGAGCCGATCACCCCGGAGACCGTCGAAGCCGTGATCGCGGCCGAACGTCCCGACGCGTTGCTGCCCACGCTCGGCGGCCAGACGGCGTTGAACACAGCGGTGGCTCTCCACGACGCGGGGGTGCTCGACCGGTACGGCGTCGAGCTCATCGGCGCCAAGATCGAGGCCATCCGCAAGGCCGAAGACAGGCAGCTCTTCAAGGATGCGATGCAATCGATAGGTATCGAGGTCGCGCGTTCCGGCTACGCGTACACGCTCAACGAAGCGCGGAATATCGCCGGTGCCATCGGCTACCCGGTCGTGATCCGACCGAGCTTCATCCTCGGCGGCGCCGGATCCGGCGTAGCGCACACGCCCGAGGAGCTGGAGCGCGTCGCCGCCGACGGCCTCGAGCTCTCTCCGGTTCACGAGGTGCTGATCGAAGAGTCGCTGGTGGGCTGGAAGGAGTTCGAGCTCGAGGTGATGCGCGACCTCGCCGACAACGTTGTGATCATCTGCTCGATCGAGAACCTCGACCCGATGGGCGTGCACACCGGCGACTCGATCACCGTCGCCCCGGCGCAGACCCTCACCGACCGTGAGTACCAGATCATGCGCAACGCCTCGATGGCCTGTATCCGCGAGGTCGGTGTTGAGACCGGCGGCTCGAACATCCAGTTCGCCGTCGATCCGCGAACGGGCCGCCAGATCATCATCGAGATGAATCCGCGCGTTTCGAGATCCTCGGCCCTCGCGTCGAAGGCCACGGGTTTCCCCATCGCGAAGATCGCCGCCAAGCTCGCTGCGGGCTACCTCCTGGAGGAGATCCCCAACGACATCACCAGGCAGACGCCGGCGAGCTTTGAGCCGACCATCGACTACGTCGTCGTGAAGATCCCACGCTTCGCATTCGAGAAGTTCCCGGGTGTGCCGGATGTGCTCGGGACGAAGATGCAGTCGATAGGCGAAGCGATGTCGATAGGACGAACCTTCCCAGAGGCGATGCAGAAGGGCATCCGGTCGCTCGAGCAAGATCGCGCCGGCCTGAACGCGGACCCCGCCGAGCGCTCACTCCCGTCGGATCCCGACTCGTTGCTCGAGCTCTCACGCCTGCCGACACCCGACCGCATCTTCCAGGTCGAGGCGGCGCTGAGAGCCGGTGCGTCGGTGGAGGCCGTGAGCGAGGCGACGGGTATCGATCTCTGGTTCTGCGATCGCATAGTCGAGATCGTCCTGATGCGACGGCGGATCGAGGGGGCGGGCCCGCTCGACGGCGATCTGATGCGCGACGCGAAAGCGCACGGCTTCAGCGACGCCCAGATCGCCTACCTCACGGATCGCACCGAGCAGGACGTCCGGGCCGGACGCCGTGTTCGTCCCGTCTACAAAGGTGTCGACACGTGTGCCGCCGAGTTCGAGGCGTACACGCCGTATTACTACTCGACCTACGAGGAAGAGGACGAGGCCAAGCCCAACCCCGGCGCTTCGGTGATCATCCTCGGCTCGGGTCCCAACCGCATCGGCCAGGGCATCGAGTTCGATTACTGCTGCGTCCACGCCGCTTTCGCTCTGCAGGAGATCGGTCTCGATGCGGTGATGGTGAACTGCAACCCCGAGACCGTCTCGACGGACTACGACACATCGACACGGCTCTACTTCGAGCCGCTCACGCTCGAGGACGTCCTGCACATCGTCGAGGTGGAGAGGCCGAACGGCGTCGTCGTCCAGCTCGGTGGGCAGACGCCGCTGCGCTTGGCGCTCGCCCTGGAAGAGGCGGGGGTGCCGATCCTCGGAACGCCGCCCGACGCGATCGATGCTGCGGAGGACCGTGGACGATTCGGCGCCCTTCTCCGGGAGCTCGCCATCCCGCATCCGCCCTACGGCACGGCGTCGTCGCTGGACGAAGCGCGAGAGGTTTGCCGGCGCATCGAGTATCCCGTCCTCGTCCGGCCGAGCTACGTGCTCGGAGGACGGGCGATGGAGATCGTGTACTCCGACGAGATGCTCGAGCGTTACATCACGGTCGCGACCGACGCCTCACCCGATCGTCCGATCCTCGTCGACAAGTTTCTCGAGGACGCGATAGAGGTGGACGTCGACGCGATCTTCGACGGCGACGAGCTCCTGCTCGGCGGGATCCTCGAGCACATCGAGGAGGCGGGGGTCCATTCGGGCGACTCGGCGTGCGTCATGCCGCCGCACACGATCGGCGACGAGATCGTCCAGACGCTCGTCGACTACACGCGCCGCATCGCGACTGGCCTCGGCGTGCGCGGATTGATCAATGTCCAGTACGCGGTTCGCGACGGTGACGTCTACGTGCTGGAAGCGAACCCGCGCGCCTCACGTACGGTTCCCTTCTGCTCGAAGGTCATCGGTGTGCCGCTGGCCAAGGTCGCAACGTGGGTGATGGTCGGTCACTCGTTGGAGGAGCTGCGCGGGCGCGGTCTGCTGAAGCCAACGCCGTGGCTGCAGGACCTGCCGTTCACAGCGGTGAAGGAAGCGGTGCTCCCCTGGGGCAGGTTCCCGGGGTTCGACACGCTGCTCGGCCCGGAGATGCGTTCGACGGGCGAGGTCATGGGCATCGACACCGGTTTCGGCCAGGCGTTCGCCAAGGCGCAGGACGGGGCCGGGACGAAACTCCCGGCGCGGGGTGCGATCTTCATCTCCGTCCGCGATCAGGACAAAGAAGGGATCGTGGAGTCGGCTCGCCGGTTGCGCGATCTCGGGTTCGACATCTTCTCGACGGTGGGGACGGCTGAGGTGCTCCGGACGAACGGCGTGCAGGCTACGCCCGTCGCCAAGATCGACGAAGGCAAGCCCGACGTGGTCGACCTCGTCGTCGAAGGCAAGGTCGACCTGGTCCTGAACACGCCCGCCGGACGCGACAGGTATCGCGCGGACGGGTATCAGATCCGGACGGCTGCGGTCGGGCACGGTGTCCCGTGCATCACGACGCTCTCGGGCGCGGTCGCCGCCGCCCAGGGGATCGACGCGATGTCCTCGGGTGCGCTCGGGGTGACGCCGCTGCAGGAGTATCACCGACTCGTTGCGACGGTGCAGGAGCGGTCGAGGGAGCAGGATCGAGGTGACGCATGAGTGATCCGAAGGCTCCGGCGTGGTCGGGTCCGGCCGAGGTGTTCGCCTACAAGCGACTGAGCGAGCCGTACCACTCGCTGACGATCGTCTCGCCGGAGGTGTGCCGGCGGGCGGCGCCCGGCCAGTTCATCGCCTTGCGTCCGAACGACAGGAGCTTGCTCTTGCGCCGGCCTTTCTCGATCCACCGCGTCGACAGACGTCCCGGATGGGCGGGCACCGTTGAGATCGTCTTCGACGTGCGGGGACTGGGGACGGATCTTCTGGCTCGCTCGCGGCAGCACGACGCGCTCGACATCCTCGGCCCCCTCGGACGACCCTTCCGGATGCCCCGCGAACCCACCAACTGCGTGCTCGTCGGTGGAGGGATCGGAGCGGCGCCCCTGATGTTCCTCGCCGAGGAGCTGCGGGGGCACGGCCACCGCGTCGACTTCGTCGTCGGGGCCAGGACCTCCGAGCATCTGCTCCGCCTGATCGAGGCGAAGCGCGTGGCGCTGACGGTGACCGTGACCACTGACGACGGATCCAACGGCGTCCGAGGCGTCGTCACCGACGTGCTCGGAGATACGGTTCGTGCCACGGATGCGCGCGTCGTCTATGCCTGCGGCCCGGTGCCGATGTTGCGCGCCGTGGCCGCCGCCTGCACGCAATTGCGGCTGCCGTGTCAGGTGGCATGGGAAGAGGTCATGGCCTGTGGCTTCGGGGCGTGTCTCGTGTGCGCCGTGCCGATGCGCGTGGACCGACCCGATGACGAGGAAGGCTGGGCGTGGGCGCGCTGCTGTACCGAGGGACCCGTCTTCTCGGCTTCGCGTATCCACTGGGACAGGGTCGAGTCACCGATGGGAGCCGAAGCGGCCGTGGAGGGGGCGGGTTGAGCAGACAGCTCGTACCGCAGATCGAGCCGCGGCTCGAGGTCGATCTGGCCGGTGTGCAGCTGCGCAACCCCGTGCTGACGGCGTCGGGTTGCTTCCACTACGGGCAGGAGTTCGAGCCCTACGTCGAGCTCGGCCGACTCGGCGGCGTGATAGTGAAGAGCCTCGCCGTTCGTCCGTGGCCGGGTCATCCGCCACCGCGGGGGGCCGAGACGCCGTCGGGGATGCTCAACGCCATCGGTCTGCAGAACCCGGGCGTCGCTGCTTTCTGCGATCGCGAATTGCCGTGGCTCGTGCAGCGGAACGTGCCGGTCATAGCGTCCATCGTCGGGACGAGCGTGGAGGAGTTCGTCCGAGTGGCCGACCGGTTGCGCGGGGCGCCGGGCATCGTCGCGCTCGAGGTGAACATCTCGTGCCCCAACCTCGAGGACAAGTCGCGGATGTTCTCGTCCAACGCCGACGCAACGGGAGCCGTTGTGCGCGGCGTTCGGCGTGTCTCGACCCAGCCGGTATTCACGAAGCTCTCCCCGGACGTCACCGACATCGTCGAGATCGCGCAAGCGGCCGTCCGGGCCGGTACGCACGGACTGTCGATCATGAACACAACTCTCGGGATGGCGATCGACACCGAGGCCTTCCGGCCGAAGCTCTCGACGTTCACCGGCGGCCTGTCGGGCCCGGCCGTCAAGCCGATAGCGATCCGCTGTGTGTATCAGGTATCGCGCGCATTCCCGGAAGTCCCGATCATCGGCCAAGGCGGGATCAGCTCGGGAGACGACGTCGCCGAGTTCCTCCTGGCGGGGGCCTGGGCCGTCGCCGTCGGGACGTCGAACTTCGTCGAGCCGAACGCGACGATCCGCATCCTCGACGAGTTCCGCGAGTATCTGCTCCGGCATGGGATCCGTCATGCGTCACAGCTGCGTCGCATGCTGAAAGAAGGATGAGGAAGCGCATCGAGCCCCCGGTCTGTGTCGCGCTGGACGCACGCGATCTCGCCGGCGCGATGGCCGTCGTGGAGGGCCTGGGTTCTTCCGTGTCCGTCTTCAAGGTCGGCTTGGAGCTCTTCGCCGCCCAGGGTCCGCGCGTCGTCGAGGAGATCCTGTCGCGCGGCGCCGAGGTCTTCTTGGATCTGAAGGTGAACGACATCCCCAACCAAGCTGCCGGTGCGGTGCGGGCGGCTCGAGACATCGGCGTCGGCTATCTGACCGTGCACGGCAATGCCGGCCGCGCGTCCGTGGAAGCGGCCGTCGAGGCCGCAGAAGGCGGGTCGCCGAAGATCCTGGTCGTATCGGTGCTGACGAGTCTCGACGAACCCGCGCTGAAGGAGACGGGTGTTTCCCGCCCGGTGTCGGCGCAGGTCCAGGCGATGGCCGATCTCGCCGTCGACACGGGAGCCCCGGGCCTCGTGCTCTCGGCGAAGGAGGTAGGGGCCGTCCGCGAGGAGCACGACGACCTGTTCCTGGTGACGCCCGGGATTCGGCCGGCCGCCTCGGAGGCCGGCGATCAGAAGCGCGTCGGCACTCCGTCGGCGGCCGTTGCGGCGGGCGCCGACCTGCTGGTGATAGGAAGGCCGATCACCGCCGCGGCCGATCCGGCCGCGGCGCTGCGAGCCATCCTCGATGAGATCGCCCAAGCCACGACGAAGGCGAGCACGTGAACGAAGCTGAGATCCGCGCGCTGCTCGAGGAGCACGGCGCGCTGCAGACCGGCCATTTCAAGCTGTCCAGCGGACGCCACTCGGATGTCTTCGTGCAGACGGCTCTGATACTCCAGCACCCGGGCATCGCCGAGCGCTGCGGTCATTCACTCGGGGAGCGGTTCGCTCCCACGGCCCCGTCCCTCGTGCTCGGCCCGGCTATGGGCGGCGTGATCATCGGACACGAGATCGCGCGTTACCTCGGCGTGCCTATGGTGTATTCCGAGCGCGTCGACGGGGAGATGGTGCTGCGTCGCGGGTTCCGCATCTCATCCGATGAGCGTGTGCTCATCGCGGAAAACACCGTGACGACGGGCGGCTCACAACGCGAAGCGATAGACCTTGCGCGCGAGCACGGAGGGGATGTCGTAGGCGTTGCGGCTATCTGCGACCGTTCGGGCGGCGTGACCTTCGGTGTGCGGTTCGAAGCGCTTCTGCACGTCGAGGCGTCGTCGTGGGAGGCGGACGCCTGTCCGCTGTGCCGGGACGGCTCGGTTCCCGAAGCGCCGGGGAGCCGCCACCTCGCGCGCTGACCCGCGCATTTTCGCAGGTCGGGGCGTTGGCACGCCTTAGGCCGGACGCTATACTGCACGGGATTTCCCCAGGGTGCCCGTCCGCCAAGGAGGGTCGTATGCCACTTCCGCAGCTCACCGAAGAGCAACGCCGTGATGCCCTTGCCAAAGCTGCCGAGGCTCGACGCCGACGCGCGCAGGTCAAAGCGCAGCTGAAGAACGGAGGGCTCGGCCTGAGCGAATGTCTCGAGCGATCGGAGAACGACGAGATCCTTGGGAAGATGAAGGTGTCGGCGATGCTCGAGGCGCTCCCGGGGGTGGGCAAAGTTCGCGCGCAGAAGGTTATGGAAGAGCTCAACATCTCTCCGAGCCGCCGGCTGCGCGGCCTCGGTGACAAGCAGAAGAGCGCCCTCAGGGATCGGTTCGGGCGGCGGTAGCACCAGCGGCCGAGGCCGCCGACTCGGCTCGGCCCCCGACGATCACCGTCGGCGGGCTTCCGGGTACCGGAACGACAACCCTGTCCCGCTTGCTCGAACGCGAGCTGCAGCTGCCGTACATCTACGCCGGACAGCTCTTCCGGGAGGAAGCTGCACGCCGCGGTATGACGCTGGCCGAGTTCAACGCGCTGGCGCAGCGAGAGCCCGAGGTCGACCGCGAGCTCGATGAGCGGCAGCTCGACTATCTGAAGCGGGGCGGTGTGATCCTCGAGGGACGCCTGTCCGGTTGGCTCGCTCACAACAACGGCATCGAGGCGTGCAAGGTGTGGCTGGTGGCGGCCGAGGAGGAGCGGATCCGCCGGCTCGTCGACCGCGACGGCGGTGACCTGCAAACGCAATCCGAGCACACGGCCGACCGGGTGGCGCGCGAGCACGACAGATATCTGCGGTACTACGGTGCCGACCTCTCCGACCTGTCCATCTACGACATCGTGCTGGACTCCACGGCTACACCACCGGATGCGCTACGGGATCGCGTCCTCGAGGCGCTGGAGCCGCTCGGTTGGCGGCGGTAGCCCCCGGCCGGACCCTATACTGGTCGTTCCCATCCCACGAGGAGTCCCATGATCGAGCCTGCTGCTGAACGCCTGCTGGAGAAGGTCGACAACCAGTACACGCTGGTCGTGGTGGCCGCCCGACGGGCCCGCCAGATCGTCGACTACTACACGAAGCTCGGCGCCGGCCTCGAGGAGAAGCCGCTGCCGCCGCTGCTGGGGACGGTTCACGGCATGAAGCCTCTGGCCATCTCGCTCCGCGAGATCGAAGAGGAGAAGATCGGCTACGAGCGGCCGGCCGAGGTCGAAGAGTCGGTCAAGTAGACCGTTCCCCCGTTCGTCGGGCGGAACATACTGAGTAGATGCTCCAGGGACGGCGCGTCCTCGTCGGTGTATGTGCGTCGATCGCCGCGTACAAGGCGGCCGAAGTCGTGCGCGGACTCATCAAAGCGGGAGCCGACGTCCGCGTCGTGATGACCGAAGCGGCCACCCGGTTCGTCGGGCCGGCCACGTTCGCGGCGCTCACGGGATACCCGGTCCACACCGACCTGCACGCCGAGCCCGACCGTGTTCTGCACGTTGAGCTCGGCCGGTGGGCCGAGGCCTTCCTCGTGTGCGGTGCGACGGCGTCGACCCTCGAGCGGTTGGCCTCCGGCTCGGGTGAGGATCTGTTGTCGGCATCGTATCTGATGTGCCGCTGTCCGATCGTTGCCGCCCCGGCGATGCACACGGAGATGTGGGAACACGCCGCCGTTCGGCGCAACGTGGAGCGTGTGCGAGCCGACGGTGTGGTCATCGTGCCTCCCGGCGAAGGTGATCTTGCGTCGGGCGACGTGGGTGTCGGGCGTCTCGCCGAACCCGCGATCATCGTCGACGAGGTATCGGCGGCGCTTACGCACAAGGATCTGGTCGGCGTGCGTATTCTCGTCACAGCCGGTCCCACCCGTGAAGCCCTCGACCCCGTGCGTTTCATCTCCAACCGTTCGAGTGGTCGGATGGGATTCGAGCTTGCGGCCGAAGCACGCCGGCGCGGCGCCTCCGTCGTCGTGGTGGCGGGGCCGACCTCGACGGGTACACCGCACGGCGTGGAAGTCGTTCGTGTCGAGACCGCCGAGCAGATGCTTCTCGAGTGCCTCGACCGCTTCGAGAACATCGACATCGCCGTCCTCAACGCCGCCGTAGCCGACTGGCGTCCGGCGGAGACGGCGCCTACGAAGGTGCGTAAGGCGGACATGGACCGCGCCGTGCGGCTGGAGCCGACACCGGACATCGCGTCCGAGCTAGGACGCAAGAAGGGCGCGCAGCTCCTCGTCTTGTTCGCAGCGGAGACCGAGTCGGTCGCGGAGAAGGCGGAGGAGAAGCTGCGCACGAAGAACGCCGATCTCATCGTGGGAAACACCGTCGGTCTGGCCGGGTCGGGTTTCGACTCGGAGACGAACGACGCGGTGGTCATCTCCGCCTCGGGAGCCGAAGCTCTCCCGCGTCTGCGAAAGGACGAGCTCGCGGTCCTCGTCTGGGATCGGATCGTCCAGACACGTGCCGGACGGGAGTCGTTACACTAACGGCCATTCCCCGCAGAAAGGACTCCTTCGTGCAACATCGTTGGTTGTTTACGTCGGAATCGGTGACGGAAGGTCATCCGGACAAGCTCGCGGATCAGATCTCCGACGCGATCCTCGACGAGATCCTGCGCAACGACCCCTTCGGCCGTGTGGCGTGCGAGACGATGCTGACGACAGGCCTGGCCGCCGTAGCCGGCGAGATCTCCACCTCGACGTACGTCGATATCCCCAAGATCGTCCGGCAGACGATCGTCGACGTCGGCTACGACCGCGCCAAGTACGGGTTCGACGGTCACACGTGTGGCGTGAGCGTGGCGATCCAGGAACAATCACCCGACATCGCACGGGGTGTGGACGACTCGCTCGAGGCGCGGACGGCCCAGAAGGACGACGACCTCGACCTCCTCGGGGCGGGAGACCAGGGGATGATGTTCGGGTTCGCCTGCGACGAAGGCATCGAGACCGAGCTGATGCCCACGCCGATCTGGCTGGCTCACCGGCTCGCTCAGCGGCTCGCTGAGGTCCGCAAGGCAGGTGTGCTTCCGTACCTGCGTCCGGACGGCAAGACCCAGGTCACCATCGATTACGAGGGATCCCGCCCGGTCGGTCTGAACACGCTCGTCATCTCCGCGCAGCACGCAGACTCCGTCGACCTCGAGACGCTTTTGAAGCCCGACCTCGTCGAGCACGTCATCCGACCGATCGTCCCCGCCGAGCTGTGGCACGAGGACGTGCGGGTTCTGGTGAACCCGACGGGCCGGTTCGTGACGGGAGGTCCGCAGGCCGACACGGGTCTGACCGGCCGCAAGATCGTCGTTGACACGTACGGCGGGATGGCCCGCGTCGGAGGCGGGTGCTTCTCCGGTAAGGACCCGACCAAGGTCGACCGCAGCGGGGCCTACGCGGCTCGGCACGTGGCTAAACACGTGGTGGCCTCGGGCGTGGCGCAGCGGTGCGAGGTCGGTGTCGCCTACGCCATAGGTGTGGCGCACCCCGTCTCGGTGAGCGTCGACACGTCCGGAACCGAGCAGGTCGCTCCGGAGAAGCTCAGCGGGCTTGTCCAGGACTTCTTCGATCTCCGCCCCGGCGCTATCATCAGGGACCTCGATCTGCGGCGGCCGATCTTCCGGACGACGGCCGCCTACGGCCATTTCGGGCGCTCGGAGAAGAGCTTCAGCTGGGAGAACCTCGGCCGGCTGGACGAGTTCAAGGCGGGCGTCGAGTCGCTGTAAGCAGTTAGAACAGCGGCGTGGAGAGATACTGCCGCGTCGCCGTCGATTCCGGGGTCCTCGCGCTCGATAGGCCGTTCGACTACGCGATCCCCGAGCGGCTGCTCGGACGCGTCCACGTGGGTTCGGTCGTACGCGTGGTGCTGCACGGCCGGAGCATGCGTGGCTTCGTCACTGATCTCCTGGCGGCACCGGCGGTGGCAGATCCCCGCCCGCTTCGTTCGGTGGTCGCCGCCGACCCGGTGTTCGGCCCCGACGAGCTCACGATCGCCCGATGGGCCGCCGACCGATACATCGCGAGCATGGGGCACGTCCTCCACGACGCCGTGCCCGGACGGTTCTCCGCTCCGGCCGCCGCCGATCCCGGCCCGCGCCGGCCTCCGCCGCGGTCGGTGCTGCGGTGGCTTCGCGGAGACGTCAAGGAGGTGATCGCCGACGCCGGCACCGCCTGTCTGTTCCCACCGACGCTTCGTGACGAACCGGCTGTGGCCGCGCACGTCGCCGGCGAAGCCGCCGCCGTCGGAGGCCGCACGCTCGTCCTTTGTCCGCGGGTGGATCTGGCGGAGAGCGTCGCCGGACAGATCCCGGGGGCGGTGGTACTTCACGGTGACGACCGACCCGGCGAGCGGGCGCACGCGTGGGCGGCGGCCCGGGACGGGCACGCCGACGTCGTAGTCGGCGGACGTTCGGCACTGCTCGTTCCCCTTCGGGAAGTACGCGTCGTGTGCGTCCTTTCCGCACACGACAGGTCCCTGAAGTCCGAGCGAGCCCCGCGCCTGCACACCGTCGTCGCAGCGCGGCAGCTTGCGCGCGTCAGACGCGCCGCTTTCTTCGCATCGAGCCCGTGCCCGCCGCTCGAGCTCGCCGCCACCGAGGACGTTCGGTGGTTGGTCGGATACCGCGCCGACATCCGGACGGAGATCGCTCGGCCGCGGGGTGGTCCCGTCACTCCTCGGTTGTGCGAGATGGTGCGGTGGGCGATCGAGCTCACATCCGACGCACTCGTCTTCGTCGCCCGCCGGGGGCGTGCGTTGCGCCTGCGCTGCCAAGACTGCGGCTGGACACCCTCCTGCGCGCGGTGTGGTGCCGGCCTGGCCGAAGCGGAGGGACGCGGGGAGCTCGAGTGCCGGGTGTGCGGCGAGCGGGCATCAGCGCCGACGACGTGCGTGGTGTGTGGCGGAGCGTTGGTGTCGGGTGGCTGGGGACACGAACGCGTGGCTCGAGCTCTCGAAGCGTCGGGACTCGGCGCACCAGTCGTGCGGATGGTGCGGGGCGAGATCCCGAGCGAGCGGCCTCGTCCCGCCGTCCTCGTCGGCACGCTCGCGGCGGCGCATGCGGTTCAGGACGTCGGTTGTGTGTGCGTGGCCGATCTCGACCAGCTCTTGGCGCGTCCGGACTTCCGTGCGGCCGAACGCGCGCTGCAGACGCTCCACGAGCTGGCCGGCACCCTGCGCCCCGGCGGTCGCTTCCTCGTCCAAACGCGAGAACCGGAGCACCACGCCGTCCAGGCTTTCGCGCGGCGCTCGTACCGCTACTTCCTCGATCGTGAGGTTGGGTTCCGGAAGGAGACGAGCTATCCGCCGTTCAGCGAGCTCGCTCGCGTGGAGATGTCGCCCGACCATGTCAAGGAGCTGCAGAGGATCGTGCAGGCGGCGGGCGGCCGTGCCGTCGGCGGTCTGGAGCGAGCGGGGAGGTGGAGCACGCTCGTCCGGGCCCCCACACTCGAGCCCTTGCTCGCCCCTCTTCGCGCCTTCGCGGCGTCGCACCCGAAGACCAAGATCGACGTCGACCCGATGGATGTGCTGTGAGGCGTCGCGTCGGCGGGTTCGGCGAGACCCTAATCTTGCTGGATGGCCGTCCTGAAGATCCGCCTGTATCCGGATCCGGTGCTGCGTGAGCCCGCGGCGCCCGTGACCGAGGTCGACGACTCGGTGCGCAAGCTCGTTGCCGACTTGACCGAGACCATGCGCGCCGCGCCCGGCGTCGGCCTCGCGGCTCCGCAGGTGGGCGTGCAGCGCCGCGTCCTGGTGTACTCCTTGGGCACCGAGGAGCCCGTCCACGCGCTCGTGAACCCGGAGATCCTCGAGCGTTCCGGCGAGGAGCTCGATGACGAGGGTTGTCTGTCCATCCCCGGACTGACCTTCCCCGTTGCCCGGGCCGAGCGGATCACCGTCCGCGGCTTGGACGGCGACGGGAAGCAGGTCTCGATGGAGGCCGAGGAGTTCGAGGCGCGCGTGATCCAACACGAGGTCGATCACCTCGACGGCGTCC
>JBOGXL010000232.1:0-3275 GCA_050694575.1 Actinomycetota bacterium
CGTCGGCGGGCTCGTCGTCGGGGTTGCCGAGTTCCTCACGCGGTGGCAGACCGCCACGCTCGGCGTACCCGAGGTCGTGTTCTTCTTGATGGTCATCGCCGTGCTCGCCTTCCGGCCTGGCGGCATCTTCGGACTGCCCGAGCGTGTGCAGGAAGTCGTGGCCCTCACCCCGTCGATCCGCGATCTCCCGAGACGGCTCGCGCGTCACCGGCTCTCAACATGGGCACGCGTGACGGCGGTGCTGATCGGGGTGATGCTCGTGTCGGCCATCAGCCTCGCGACGGGACCGTTCACCAACGGCGTCATCACCGACGTGACGGTCATGGCCACGATCGGTGTGGCCTTGACCGTGCTCATCGGGTATGCGGGGCAGATCTCCCTGGGTCACTACGCCCTCGCGGGGGTGGGCGCCTTCGCGGCGGGCAACATGTACGACCTCGGACCTGTGCCGTTCCCGCTCGTGTTCCCCTTCGTGATGGTCATCGGCATGCTCGTGGCGCTGCTGATCGGACTACCCGCGCTCCGCATCCGGGGGCCGTACCTGGCCGTGGTCACGCTGGCTTTCGCGCTCGCGTGCAGCCAGTGGATCTTCAACTGGAAGACGATCGCCCGGGGGACGACCGGCGTCACGATGACGCCTCAGGACTACGGGTGGCTCAACCTCGCGTCGGAGACGAATCGGCCCGTCTTCTTCTTCGCCTTCGGTGCGTTCCTGCTCTGCGCGTGGATCGCATACAACTTCAAGCGGTCCCGCACCGGTCGCGGATTCTTCTCGCTGCGTGAGAACGAGCGGGCCGCGGCGACCTTCGGCGTCGAGCTCACCCGCTACCGGCTGCTCGCGTTCATGCTGTCCGGTGGCATGGCCGCGCTGGCCGGCTCGATCCTGGCCCTCAGGCAGCGGAGCTTCGCCGCTATCGACTTCCCGGTGGAGGTTTCGATCCTGCTGGTGGCCATGGTGATCATCGGCGGACTCGGCTCGATCACCGGAGCGGCGCTGGGTGCCGCGCTCATCTTCGGGGTCAGGCCTCTGCTGCAAGAGGCGTTCGGAGACGTGCCGTGGGTGCCCTACGTCATCATCTTCGGCGCCGGGCTGGCGCTCATCCTCGCGCTGACCCGCGCTCGCGGCGGGCTCGCGGGCCTTCTTTACCTCCCGCGCGATCCGGTCGTCGAGGGGATCCTCGCGCACGATCGCGAGTTCCGCGAAGGGGAGAGGGATCGCGCGCCGGATGTGGTGGTCGGCGCCGATGCGCCGACGGGCACGGCCCCGTCCCGAGACGGCGGACCGTCGCGGAAACGCACACGCCGGAAGGCTCGCACCTGATCGAGGCCCGCGGCCTCACGAAATCGTTCGGGGGACGTCCGGCGATCTCGGACGTTTCCTTCCGGGTCGAGGAGGGTGAGGTCGCCGGCTTCCTCGGTCCCAACGGCGCCGGCAAGACGACCACCATGCGCATCCTGCTCGGCACCCTGCGCGCCGATGCGGGTGAAGCGAAGGTCGCCGGGCCCGTCGGGTATCTCCCCGAGTCCTTCGCCGCCTACGACGCGCTGTCCGTCCGGTCCTACCTCGGGTTCATCGCTCGGATGAAAGACGTTCGCTCGTCGGTCGCGATCGACCACGCGATGGCTCGCGCCGGCGTCGCCGACCTGGCATCGCGTCCCGTTGAGCGACTTTCGAAGGGGCAGCGCCAGCGCGTGGGCATGGCACAAGCGCTCCTCGGCTCCCCGCGTGCGTACATCCTCGACGAACCGACCATCGGCCTGGACCCACGGCAGATCGTCGACGCGCGCCGGGTCATCGGGGCCTTGCGCGAACGGGCGGCCGTGCTCGTCTCGACGCACGTCCTCGCCGAGGCGGCGGAGGTGTGCGATCGGGTCGTCGTGATCGTCAAAGGGAAGGTCGTGGCCGAGGAGCGTCCGGGGTCGACGCCGGATCTCGAGGAACGGTTCCTGCGTCTGGTGGGGGAGTCGGAGCTCGGATGAGCGAAGCCCATCCGAGAGGCCGCGGGGCGTCCGGGGGGCGCAGCGCCCCCGGTCGGATGACGGGAGCAGTGTTCCGCAAGGAGCTGAAGGTCCTCTGGGCGTCGCCCTTCCCCTACGTCCTGGCCGCGGTCTTCCATGTCGCCTTCGGCGTCCTCGGGTGGAGTCAGATCGTCGGACGCGGACAAGCGGTCTTCCAGCCGCTCGTCCCGATCGCCGGTCTGCTGCTCATCCTCGTCGCGCCGGTTCTCGCCTCCCGCACCTTCGCCGACGAGATCCGTCACGGAACCCTCGAGCTCTTGCTGTCGATACCGGTGCCGCGTGTGGCCCTGGTGACGGGGAAATACCTCGCCGTGTTCGCGACGCTGTGCGTGCTCCTCGCGCCGATGGCGATCTTCGCGTTGCTCCTCGCCGTTTACGGCGATCCCGATCTCGGACCCGTCTGGACGGGCCTGCTCGGCCTGGTCCTGTTGAGCGCGGGTGTTGCCGGCGTCGGCGTCTTCGCCTCGTCGCTGACGCGCAGCCAGCCCCTGGCCGCGATCGGGTCGCTTCTCGCGCTCATCGTTCTGTGGTTCGCCCACACGGGGTCGGAGGCCGTCACGGTCGGAGCGATAAGCGGAGCGTTCTCGATCTCTGAGCGGCTGCGTGGATTCGCCGGCGGGGTCGTCGACCTCGGCGATGTCGTGTTCTTCGTTTCGGTGGTGCTGGCGGCGCTCGCGGCTTCGTCCGTCGCCGTCGAGTCGCGACGGTGGCGATGAGCCCCAAACGGGCGCTCCTCGCTCTCGCCGCCTTCCTCGCCGTCGTCGTCGGCGCGAATCTCGGCATCGCGCAGCTCGCGCGCAGCTGGGACCTCACCGCGGAAGGGTCGGCGTCGTTGTCGGACGAGACGCTGCGCGTCTTGCGCGAGGTCGACAGGCGTGTGGACATCGTCGCGTTCTTCCCTCGGGACGCCATCGGCCGTGTGGAGGCGTCGACGCTGCTGTCGCGGTACAGGAAGGCGAACCGGCGGGTCACCTTCCGCGTCCTGGATCCCAAGCTCGCGCCGGGGGAGGCGCAGCGTCTCGGCGTCCAGGAGCTCGGCTCGGCGGCCGTGCGGCTCGTCGGCGAAGGCGAACGCATCGAGATCGCCCAATACACGATCGAGATCGACGTGACCTCGGCCATCGCCCGTCTGGTCCGGGACGTGGACGCGACGGTCTGCTTCACGACCGGACACGGCGAGCGGGAGCACCGCGATACGGGTGCGGCGGGTCTGTCCGAAGCCGCAGCGGTGCTCGCACGCAACGGGTACGGCATCA
>JBOGXL010000233.1:0-2224 GCA_050694575.1 Actinomycetota bacterium
CTCGTAGGGCATGAGCTTCTGCGGGTTAGGGTCCTTCGGGGACAGGGCCTTGCCGGCGACCACCGTGACGACGGCGAAGGCGCCGGCCAGCATCAGCATGAAGGCGATCGGTAGGTAGCTCCCGAGCACGACCCCTCCTATCGCCTGGGCACCGAGTTCCCAAGGTAGTGGCGCCCGGAAAGGGCTGCCACCCGCCCACGCTGGATACCCGGCTAGTCATCACCGCCCTCGCATGGCTTGTGATTTCCTTCACAAGCGTAATACCCGATAGCCCCGCGGGTCAACCCCGGAGCTAAAGTGAACCCCCCGCGCGCGGGGGGTTCGGGGGTGCAGCGCGCGAAGCGCGCGTGAGCGCCCCCGATCAACTGGGAGCGCGCGGGAGCGCGCAAGAGCCGGTTGGGAGCGCGCAAGAGCCGGTAGCGGAGATCAGCCGATGCGGATCAGGCTTGCGGCGCGGAGCATGCCGCGAACGAGGGAGTCGCCTAGGCCGCCGCCGCGTTCCCGGTACAGATTCGCGAGTAGCTTGAACGCGAACTCCATCACCGGAGGGATGCGCATCCCCACCGAGGTGAGCGCCCGCATGACGCGAGGGCGGCCGATGAGTCGGACGAACGTGCGCCCCAGTCGGTAATACGGCCCCCACAGGTCGTCGAGCCTCCGCCCGTACTCGCAGAGGTCTCCCGGCCCCCGGCCGTTCAGGGCCTCCATAGCGACCTCGGCCGCCACGACTCCGGACTCGACGGCCTCGGAGATGCCTTCGCCGTTGAACGGGTTCACCACGCCGGCGGCGTCGCCGGCGGCGAGCACCCCCGGTCGCCACGGCGGCCAAACACCGAGCCCCATCGGGAGGCGCCATCCCTTCAGCTGACCGGACGCGCGCAGATCGGAGATGTCCGGCAGGTCCCAGTCCTTCGGCAGCGACCGCATGAACACGTCCATGAGGTGCGCGGTGTTCACTTCGCGCCAGCCCTTGTACGTCGAGAGGATGCCCACCCCCACGTTGATCCGTCCGTCGCCCATCGGGAAGATCCATCCGTAGCCGGGGAGCAAGGCGTCGCCGTCGCGCAGCTCGAGGAAGCTCTCGATCACACCGTCGTCGGCCGCCGGACGTTTTGCCTCGAAGTGCGCGCGAACAGCCAGGCCTATCGGCCGGTTCGAGGCCTGCTGCATCCCTACAGCGCGCGCGACGCGCGACGACGCCCCGTCGGCGGCGATCACCATGCCGGCCCTGAGCTCTTCGGTCGTGCCGTTGCTTCGGGTCACCACGCCGCGGACGATCCCGCCCTCGACGATTGGGTGAAGCACGGAGACGCCCTCGCGGACCTCGACGCCGACCGACTCGGCGTGACGCAGCAACATCTCGTCCAGATCGGTGCGCGCGACGACGTAGCCGTGGTCGGGGAAGTCATCTGAGGCCGGCCAATCGAAGGTCAACGTGCGATCCGCGCCGTGCACGCGCAGCTTGTCGACGCGGTTGAAGCGCTTGAGCTCGTTCTCGAGGCCGAGGGCGGCGATCGATGCGACGGCTCTCGGTGTCAGCCCGTCACCGCACGGTTTGTCGCGGGGGAACTGCGCCTTGTCGCAGAGCAGAACGCGCGCGCCGCCGGTAGCCGCTCGCCACGCAGCCGACGACCCGGCGGGACCTCCTCCGACGACGATGACGTCGTAGCTCACAACTTTGAGTCTAGGCGCGCGGCGGCGAGAGGCCGCGCCGCCGCTTTAGCCTTCGACCTCGGCCGTCCCGTTCATCGACGGTGGGTGGACGGTGCAGTTGAAGTAGTACTCCCCCGGTTCGGGAGCCGTGAAGGTCACGTCTTCCTCGTTGGCCCCCGCGAACGTATTCGTGCCCGCGATCTTCGCTCCCTCGTCGTTCGCGGTGGCGGCCTCCTCGGACTCCCACAACGTCCAGTCGTGCGGAACCCCCACGTCCTGGTTGTCGAAGGTAACCGTGATCTCCTCGCCTGCCGGGAAGGCCATCTGCTCGGCATCGAACTTGATGCCGCTGGCGACGATCGTCCACTCCGTCTGCGGGCCCCTCGGCGCCGCCGTTTCGTCGGGCGCCTCTTCGGCCGCCGGACGCAGAGCCACGTTGTTCAAGACGTAGAGGAACGCGAACACCGGGATGAGGACGTAGAAACCGTAGAGCCACCGCGGCACGCCGGCGCGTCCAACACCGATCCCGGCGACGACTTCTTCCTTCTCTTCTTCCTCCTCGGCCTCCGGT
>JBOGXL010000234.1:0-12990 GCA_050694575.1 Actinomycetota bacterium
GTTCCTAGAATGGCTGGACGTCGTGAGGAGCGTTGAGCCGGGCTAACATCGCTTGCAGCCGACGGCGACCGGCGCGATGATGAGCCGCCGACCCCGCTCCAGGCAACTCCGACCCCGACAACGGCGGCACCGACAGCGACACCAGAGCCGAGCCCCCTGGACTCGCCGTCGCCGTCGTCCGGCGCAACGCCGTTCGTCCCCGAGGCGACTCCGACCGCTACCGAACGCACCAGCGCCGTGCCCGCCCTCATGGCCTTCGTCGGCGCGATCGCCCTGTTGGGGGTAGCCGCGGCCTTCGTCCGACTACGGCCGCCGACGACGTAGAGCGGTCAGCCCTCCGCGGCGAGGATGGCGGTGACCAACCGCGACGCCACGTGTTCCATCCCGAGCGCGTTCGGGTGAACCGGCGCCGCCGGCAACGTCGGGACGGCGCCTTCGACCCATCTGACGGTGGGGAGCCGGCAGACGTCGTGGCCGATGCTCGAGACGTAGGCGTCGACGAAGTCGACGCCGTTGGCGGCCGCTTGCGCCGACAGCATCTGGTTCAGCTCTTGATGCTTGGCTCGTAGGTAGGGCACGTCCTGCGGGAGGATGGGCACCGCCGGCCAGCACCCCTTTCCTTTGTGCGGAAGGATCACGGGGTACCCGACGACGAAGACCAGAGCGTCGGGCGCGCGGATCCGGATCTCGTCGAGCAGTGCATCGATCTTGGGCGCCGTCTCCGTGATGCGCTGCGACAGGAGGTCGGCCCCGCCCGCGGTGTAATACGCGCGACAGGGCGTCCCGATGGGCGGCGGGACGACGTTCACGCAGCGCTCGACGATCTCGCCGAACCCGATGTCGTTCCCGCCGATGCCGACCGAGACGATGGCCGTGTTGGGCGTCACGGCGTCGAGCTGAGGCGGGTTGGTCCCCCACGTCACACCGTGCGGCTCGTACATGTGCCTCGTGCTCGCGCCGCTGCAGCTCACATCGCGGAACACGCCGACGCCGAGGCTCGCCGCCGCGAGGGCCGGGTAGTCGTGGTCGGAACGCAGGCACCCCTCCGGGCTCCCTTTCTGCATCGGGATCAACGGCCCGGCGGTGTACGAATCGCCGAGCGCGACGTAGGTCGTGGATGGACCGGGAACGACCTGCGTACCCGTCCCCAGACCGATGGCAGGGCGGCCGCCGTCGGCACCGAGGAGCGTCCCGAGCACCGCCACGGCGATCGCCGCCGCCAGTCGCTTCTGCATACAGACGTCAATCTACTCGGCGGCGACGCGAGCGGCCCGTCGTCGTCGACGTACAGTGCGCCGACGCCGCCACACCATGTACAGCACCAGTGTGATAACGGCACCGATCGCCACACGCAACAGGAGGCTGCTCGGCGGACGTGTGAGCACTACGTCGAGCGCGTGCTCGACGGTCTTCGTCCCGTCGTACGCCTGCACGATCAGCTTGTGCGTCGCCCGTCGTGGGAATCCCTCGCCCGACAACGGAATGCTGATGCGCCGCTCGCCCGCCTCGACGACCGCCTTCGCGCGCGCGACCTCGGCCCCCTCGCGCTCGAGAACACCTGTGATCTGTGCCGCCTTCGGCACGACGACATCGACGTGCAACAGACCGCCTTCTTTCGGCGGATCGACGTGCTGCTCGCGGGGCGCGCTGACACCGGTCAGAACGAGTGGCAACGAGTAGCCCTGCGGCGGCGACACCTGCACCGAGCGCTCACCCGAGGCCCGCACCGTCCAGCCGCCGACGGTCGAGGCCGACAACGCGTTGCCGTTCGTGAAGACGCCGAAGGCGCCGTCCCCGCCGACGCGTACGTCCGAGACCCCGCGCACGACGGCCACCCGCATCGTCGGATTCCGACCGAGCGACGTCGGACGCAAGCCCGTGTAGTACGCCGACAGGATCTCGTCGTAGCTGTGTCCTTCCTCGGCCCGGCCCATCGCTCCCCACTGGCTCATGCCGACGC
Source organism: Actinomycetota bacterium (assembly GCA_050694575.1). Taxonomy (GTDB): domain Bacteria; phylum Actinomycetota; class JAICYB01; order JAICYB01; family JAICYB01; genus JBOGXL01. The sequence goes on from JBOGXL010000234.1 coordinate 1,961, forward strand.
CGTGCCCGTAACCCTTGCCCTGGACGAGGAACCCCTCCGTGGTCTTCCGGACGACGAATCGCGACGACGGGATGGTGGCCGGCATCCGCTGTCCGTCGGCGCGGGGGCCGGGGTAACGGCTCGGGAAGACGACGGGCGCCGATTCACTCACTTCACGCCGGAAGCGGACCGTGCTCATCTCGAGCTCTCCGCCGAGCGTACGGACGACCATGTTCCTTTCGTTCACACGGATGTCCGAAAGCGTGCCGGCGAGACCAACGGCGTGTCCGAGGATGCGCTCGAGGTCGGCTCGCGGGAAGCTCACCTCCCAGCGGTGCAGCGGCGACACGCGATCGTGCGGGTCGTCCACGCTGCGCAGATACGGCCTCGGTCCGGACGACGGATAGACGACCTCGTTCGCGAGCGTCGTGCCTCCCGACGACGAGTGGTACCTCGTCAGCGCAGGCGCGCCCTCGTGGAGCAGAACCTCGCCCGCGGTCGCCCGGACGCCCTCCGTCCAACGCTTGCCTCGCTCGCCGAGCTGGGCGTCGGCGCCCTGGTACACCTGGCACGACACGGTCCCGCAAACGTCGAACCCGAACCGCTGCCAGTACCCACGCTCCTTCTCCCACAGGGCGTACGTCCGCGCGGCGACGGACTGCGCCTTCAATGCCTCCATGGGCCATAGGCCGGGAACCTCGCGGACGCCCGACACGTACGACTCGAGATCGAGCTCGTTGACGATCGTCACGCCGGATCCCTCGCGCCGGATCTCGATGGAGCCGAGGAAGGAGCCGCGCCCTTCGATGTGGAGGGTGGTTCCGGGTTTGGGCCGGAACACGACGGGGGCCCCGATGGGACCGCCGATCTGCGCCGTCGCGGGCGAGGGAAGAACCGCGAGTGCGGCACAGACAACCGTTAGGGCACTGAGGGAGATGGCGCGACGCATGCCGGCGCGCTCATGCTACCGGCGGCCGAAGACGCCGTCAGCGACTAGTCGTAGACGGCGGTGCCCACGGCTGCCGCCGCACGCAGACGCGCTTCGGCCCGGCGGGCGGACTCTACGGCCTCGGGCGTCTCCTCCTGACGCAGCGCCTCATCGGCTCGTTGCTTCGCCGAGCGGGCGCGCTCGACGTCGATCTCCGAGGCGATCTCGGCTACGGGGGTGAGCACGGTGATGCGGTCCTCGAACACCTCGATGAACCCCCCGTGTGCTGCCAGCCAGATCGTCCCGCCACTCTCGGGCTCGATCTTGAGCGACGCGTGGCGGAGGACCCCGAGGAAGGGCGCCATCCCGGGGAGGACGCCTATCTCTCCGCCTTCCGATGTCGCGACGACGAAGCCGGCCTCGCCGGACCAGACCTCGCGCTCGGGCGTGACGACGGAAACGTCGAGCGGCATGGCTACTCGTTCATGTCCTTGGCCTTGGCGAGCACTTCCTCGATCCCACCGACCATGTAGAAGGCCTGCTCGGGCACCTCGTCGAACTCGCCCTCGCACAGTCGGCCGAACGCGTCGATGGTGTCGTCCAGGGGCACGTTCTTGCCCTCGATGCCCGTGTACACCTCGGCCACGATCATCGGCTGCGACAGGAACCTCTCGATCTTCCGGGCCCTCGAGACGATGACCTTGTCTTCCTCGGACAGCTCGTCGATGCCGAGGATCGCGATGATGTCCTGGAGGTCCTTGTAGCGCTGAAGGATCTCCTGGACCCGGCGGGCGACGCGGTAGTGGTCGTCGGAGACGAGTCCGGGCTGCAAGATGCGCGACGTCGAGTCGAGCGGGTCGACGGCCGGGTAGATGCCCTTGTCGACGATCTCCCGCTTGAGCACCGTCGTCGCGTCGAGGTGCGCGAAGGTCGCGTGCGGCGCGGGGTCGGTGATGTCGTCGGCCGGGACATACACGGCTTGCAGCGAAGTGATGGACCGTCCGCGCGTCGACGTGATGCGCTCTTGGAGCTCGCCCATCTCCTCGGTGAGCGTCGGCTGGTACCCCACGGCCGACGGCATCCGACCGAGCAGGGTCGAGACCTCCGAGCCGGCTTGCGAGAACCGGAAGATGTTGTCGATGAACAGGAGTACGTCTTGACGTTCCTCGTCGCGGAAGTACTCGGCGATGGTGAGCGCCGACAACCCGACGCGCAGACGGACGCCCGGCGGCTCGTCCATCTGACCAAAGACGAGCGCGGTCTTCTCGAGGACGCCGGCCTCGGCCATCTCGATCCACAAGTCGTTGCCCTCGCGCGTGCGCTCGCCCACACCGGCGAACATGGACACACCACCGTGGATCAGTGCGAACCGGGCGATCATCTCCTTGATGACCACCGTCTTGCCCACGCCGGCTCCGCCGAACATCCCAACCTTGCCGCCCTGGACGTAGGGCTCGAGGAGGTCGATGACCTTCAGGCCCGTCTCGAGCATCTGCGTCTTCGGCTCGAGGTCCTTGAACAGCGGCGGGTCGCGGTGGATCGGCCACTTCTGCTTGATCTCGACCCTGGGGCCCTTGTCGATCACCTCACCGATGACGTTCAGCACTCGGCCGAGGATCTCCCGTCCGACCGGAACCGTGATGGCCGAACCGGTGTTGACGACGCGGGCCCCGCGCTGGAGACCGTCGGTGGGCTGGAGGCAGATGGCGCGCACGCGGCTCGCGCCGATGTGGTGGGCCACCTCCGCCGTGATCACCGTGCGTTGTCCTTCGACACCCTCGCGGCGTATCTTGAGCGCGTAGTCGATCTCGGGCAGGGCGCCGGGTGCGAACTCGGCGTCGATCACGGGCCCGATGACGGAGATGACGCGCCCGATCTTGCTCGCGTCGTCGGCGACGCTAGCCTCGAGCGCCTCCCACTCCTCCTTCTCCTGCTGCTCGATCGTCCACGACTCTTGCGTTGTCGTCATGCCTCACTCCAATCCGGCTTCGGCCTTGGCAAGCAGGGCCTCTGCGCCACCAACGATGTCTGCGATCTCGGATGTGATCTCGGCCTGACGCGCTTGGTTCATCACCCGCGTCAGATGTGAGATCAGGTCCTCGGCGTTGTCCGTTGCCGAGCTCATCGCGCGGCGACGGGCGGCGTGCTCGCTGGCCGCCGACTCCAGCAGCGCCTGGTAGACCTGCATCTCGACGTAGCTCGGCAACAGCTCGACCAGCAGCTCCGACGGCTCCGGCTCGAACTCGAACAGCGGCGAGAACTCGCGCCCGCCCTCGAGCTCCTCTCGGCGCACGGGCAGGATCTGCAGGGTGGCCGGTCGCTGCGTCATCAGCGACTCGAAAACGGTGTAGACGAGGTTCGCCGACCGGATGACGCCTGCACTGAAGTCCTCGATCAGCTTCGTGGCCACCTCTCGCGCGTCGTCGTAGGACGGGCGGTCGGAGAAGCCGCTCCACTGCGCCTGGATGGCGATCCGCCGGAAGCGAAACGCGGATGCACCCTTCCGCCCGAGGGCATAGACGGCCGCGCCCGGTGTGGCGCGACGCGTCCGCTCGGCGAGACGCAAGGCGTTGGCGTTGTACGCGCCGGCAAGACCGCGGTCGGCCGTGATGACGACTACGGCGTCGGCGCCTTCGTCCTTGGTCTCTAGCAGCGGGTGCTCCAGCTTCTCGGTCGTCGCCGCGAGGTCGCGGATCACCTGGGAGATCTTCTCGGCATAGGGCCGCGACTCCTTGACGCGACGCTCGGCCCGGATGATGCGAGAGGCCGAGATGAGCTCCATGGCCTTCGTGATCTTCTTCGTCGACTCGACGGAGCGGATCCTCCGCTGGATGTCGCGAAGCCGGGCCCCCACGCTACAGCTCCTAGGTAGCGGCTTCTGCCGTCTCGGTGACCTGGAACGTCGACTTGAACGCTTCGATCCCCTTCTGCAGCTCGGCGAGGACGTCGTCGGGAAGGTCGCCCTTCTCGGCGATGTGGCGGAACACCTCAGCGTGTCGCGCGCGCATGTACTCGAGCAGCCCGGCCTCGAAGCGCTTGACGTCCTCGACCGGGATGTCGTCGAGCAGCCCGGACGTCCCGGCGAAGATAGTCACGACCTGGTCCTCCACCGGGATCGGCGAGTACTGCGGCTGCTTCAGCAGCTCAACGAGCCGCTGTCCGCGACGCAGCTGGAGTTGTGAGGCGCGATCGAGGTCCGAACCGAAGCCCGCGAACGCTTCGAGCTCGCGGTACTGGGCGAGGTCGAGGCGGAGCCGGCCGGCGACCTGACGCATGGCCCTCACTTGTGCGTCGCCGCCCACACGCGACACGGACGTGCCGACGTTGATCGCCGGACGCACACCCGAGAAGAACAGGTCCGTCTCCAGGAAGATCTGGCCGTCGGTTATCGAGATGACGTTGGTCGGGATGTATCCGGAGATGTCTCCGCCCTTCGTCTCCACGATCGGCAGCGCCGTCAGGGAACCGCCGCCGAGGTCCGGCGACAGCTTGGCCGAGCGCTCGAGAAGGCGCGAGTGCAGGTAGAACACGTCACCGGGGTACGCCTCACGGCCCGGTGGCCGCCTGAGCAAGAGTGAGATCTGGCGGTACGCGTCGGCTTGTTTCGAGAGGTCGTCGTAGATGATCAGCGCGTGCTCGCCCTTGTACATCCAGTGAGCGCCGAGGGCGCAGCCGGCGTATGGGGCAAGGTAGCGGAAGGGCGCGGGGTCCGAGGCCGCGGCGACGACGACCACCGTGTAGTCCATCGCTCCGTGCTCGCTCAGGGTCGCCACTGCGCTCGCGACGGTCGACGCCTTCTGCCCGACGGCGACGTAGATGCACTTCACCTGCTCGTCGGTGCCCCAGTACTGGCGCTGGTTGATGATCGTGTCGATGCCGATGGTGGACTTTCCCGTCTGACGATCGCCGATGATGAGCTCGCGCTGACCGCGGCCGATGGGCGTCATGGCGTCGATGGCTTTGATGCCCGTAGCGAGCGGCTCGGACACCTTCTGCCGCTCCACCACCGACGGCGCCTGGATCTCCAAGGCCCGCGTCGTCTCGGCCGTGATGGGTCCCTTGCCGTCGAGCGGATTCCCGAGGGCATCCACCACGCGTCCGAGGAAGCCGTCGCCCACGGGCACCGAGAGGACGCGTCCGCTCTGGTGGACGGCGTCGCCCTCCTGCAGCACCGACGCATCTCCGAGGATGATCGCGCCGATCTGGCTCTCTTCGAGATTGAAGGCCAGACCGAGAAGGTTGTGCGGGAACTCGAGGAGCTCGAGAGCCATGGCGTGCGGGAGCCCGGCGACGCGCGCGATACCGTCTCCGGTTTCGAGTACGCGGCCGATCTCCTCGACCTCGGCCGTCGGCTTGAAGCTCTCGATCTGTTTCCGAAGGACGGATGCGATCTCCTCCGGCGTGATCGTCAACTCGGTCATGTCACTCCCTCACCTGATCAGTTGTTCGCGGAGTTCTTGCAACCGCCTTCGGATGGTCGCGTCGATCACCTCGTCGCCGACCTTCGCGTACACACCGCCGACCACGCTCGGGTCGACCAAGACCTTGATGTCGACCTGTTTGCCCGTCGCCCGGCTCAGCGCTTCGGCGAGCTTCTGACGTGTCGCGTCGTCGATCTCGACAGCCGTGCGAACCTCGGCCAGGACCTTGTCGCGCGCTTCGGCCGTGAGCTCGGCGAGGGCCGATGCGATGTCGCCCAATTGGCGCCCGCGGTTCTGTGCTACGAGCATGCCGGCGATAGTGCGGGTGTGCGGTGCGGCACGCTCCCCGAGCAGCTCGTCGATCACAGCCTCCTTGCGCTCGGCCGGGATCGCGATGTCGGTGAGAGCCGTTCGCAGCTCGTGATTCTGCTCGACGGCTTTGGCGAAACGGAATAGCTCGTCGGTAACGCGGTCCAGCGAGCCTTCGGCCTGCGCGATCTGGAAGATCGCTGAGGCGTAGCCGCGGACGACGTCCCGTTCTTCTGTCATCAGTTGCCGGTCTGTCCGTTCCCGCGAGCGCCGGCTTCGACGATGAACTGCTCGACGAGCTGGCGCTGCGCCGTCGGATCCGACAGCTCCTTGTTCAACACGCGCGTCGCCGCCTCGACCGTGATGTCGGCGATCATGTGCTGGAGGTCGGCGAAGGCGCGGTGCTTCTCCTGATCGGCGTCCTGCCGGGCCTTCTCGATGACCTGACGCGCTTCCTCCTCGGCCCGGGCGATGCGCTCGCGGCGTACGCCTTCTGCCGCCTCGGCCGCCTCACGGATTATGCGATCCGCCTCGCCGCGGGCATCGGCGAGCTGCTTCTCGTACTCCTCGCGCTTCTGCTCGCTCTCGAGGCGCGCCTGCTCGGCCCTCTCGAGCTCGGAGCGGATGGCCTGCTCGCGCTGCTCAAGCCCCTTCCGCAGAGCCGGGAAGGCGAAGCGGGACAGAACGAGCAACAGAGCGAAGAAGGCGATGGCGCCGAAGATGAGCTCGTCGATCTCCGGCAGGACGAGCCGTGTCGCGTCGGCGCCCTCCTCGGCGTGCTCCTGCGCGAGCAGGAAGACCCTCGTTGCCAGTTGCATCGTCGCCTCCCTACTGGATCAGGAAGAAGAGCACGAAGCCGAGGAGCGCGAGCGCCTCGGCCAGCGCGAACCCGAGGAACATGATCGGCCGGACAAGTCCCGCCGCCTCGGGCTGTCGCGCGATGGCCTGGATCGCGTTACCGAAGATCAGCCCGACGCCGATCCCCGGGCCTATCGCGGCCAGGCCGTACACGAGACCCTTACCGATCGCGGAGACGTCGATCGACGTCGCCGCTTCTTGAGCCAACAGCATGAGCTCCATCTCTCGCCTCCTTCGTTGCGTTAGTGCTCGGGGTGCAAGGCACCGCCGATGTACACAGCCGTCAAGATCGTGATGATGAACGCCTGGATCAAGCTGACGAAGACCTCGAAGCCGGTCAGGACTATCGATAGGACGAACGGCGCCGGCGAGATGATGTGCAGGAACCAGCTGTCGGCTCGGTAGAGGAAGTAGCCCGTCGCCAGGAAGAAGATCGTCAGCATGACGTGGCCGGCCATCATGTTGGCGAAGAGCCGGACGGCCAGGGTGATCGGGCGGAAGACGAACGTCGAGAACAGCTCGATCACGATGAGCAGCGGAAGTATCCCCACCGGCACCCCGGGGATGATCAGCGAGTTCTTGAAGTACTTGATCGGCCCTTGAGTCTTGATGCCGACGTAGTTGAACACCACGTAGGCCAAGAGCGAGAAGAAGACAGGGATCGCCATCCGGCTGGAGATAGGGAACTGGATCCCGGGCACGACCTCCATGAAGTTCATCGTGAAGACGAAGAAGAACATCCCGGTCAGAAGCGGCATGTACCGCTCGCCGTCCGGACCGATGGTCGGCATCACGATGTTCACCCGCACGGCGTCCACGCCCGCTTCCACGGCGTTCTGCAGGGGGCCGGGGATCACCGCCGGACGGCGGAACGCGGCGAGGAAGACCCCGCACAACATCCCCGTAAGGACGAACATCACGACGGTGACGAACGTCACGCGGAAGGTGATGCCGCCGATCTCGAACGTGAACAGCGGCGCGAACGTGAATAGATCCGTCACCTCGGGGACGTGGAAGCCCGGGGCTTGGGCGAGTTGCATCAGCGGACTCCTTTAGCAAGGGGCGCCTGACGGCGCATCCATGCGGGGACGTAGGAGCCGCGAGCATAGCTGAGACACTCGGCGGTCAGCATGGCCACCAGGCTCGCGCAGAACGCGCCGGCGAATGCCGCGCCGTGGATCCACGACAGGGTAGCTACCACCGCGAACGCGATGAGCAACGCGAACATCCGAACGACGAACATCACGTAGCCCACCGCGACGACACGCGGCGCCAAGGTCGGCGCCCAACCGGTCGACGCCACGGCCACGAGATGGTTGGCCCCGACGAGGCCGGCTCCGATGGCCGCAGACGCGGCTCCAGCCGATCCTGCTACCAGCAGCGCCACGCCGCAGCTCACCACGGCCACGGGCAGCAACACCATGAAACCGACGCGGGCGAGATGCACCTCATGTCGCACGAGGCGGCACCCCCCTGCCCAGCTCTTTGCGGTAGACGAGATAGACCCCGCCGAAGTTGCCGATGATCGCGCCGAGCACGAAGAAGATGGGGCGCGTGCCGAAAAGACGGTCCGCGCCGTAGCCGATCAACCCCCAGACCACGACGCCGCTGATGATGGTGGACAGCGCAGCCCAGGCATCGCCGAGCCCCTGCCACATCGCCCGCTCTTCGGATTCCCTCGCACGCCTCAAAGCGGGGCGGATTCTATCCAGCGGGCCGTTGGCCCCGCCCGGCCGGGCTCCCGATGGACCCCTCACCTCTCCCATCGCCGGACTTTGTGAATCCATGCACAAAGTATACATACCCTCGGTATGGAAAGCTAGCCCAGGACCAGGGTCCGGGTCGCTTCAGGCCCGGCTCCGCTCGGCACCGCGCCCGGCCACCCCCCCACGCAGTCGCGGAGCGAGCGTGATGAGCACGACGGTGCCGGCGGCGATGGCGAAGGCGAGCACGAACCGGCCCCACGAGATGGTGCCGGCCACGACCAGACCGGCCGTCATCAGCAGGGCCCATCCGTACATGACGAGGACGGCCCGGCGGTGCGAGTGCCCCAAGCGCAGCAATCGGTCGTGGATGTGCTCGTTGTCCGGCGAGAAGATCGGGCGCCGCGCGGCCAGTCGCCGCAGCGTGACGAGCGCGACGTTCGTCAGCGGTACGGCGAGGAAGACGATGGGCGTGAAGATCAGGGGCAACGCCAGCCGGCCACCGGCCGCGCCGGGGCCGTTGTATCGGCCGATCATCGAGATCGTCGCGCCGGCGAGGAAATACCCCAGAGGCATCGCACCGGTGTCGCCCATGAAGATGCGCGCGGGATTGAAATTGTGCGGAAGGAACCCTATGCACGCACCGACCACGGTCGCCGTCGCCAGCGGAGCCAACGGATCCGGGCCGAGGAACTCGGGGGGCAATCGCGTCGAGTAGACGAACAGTCCCGCCCCCGCGATGGCCGTGAGCCCGGCAGCCAAACCGTCGAGGCCGTCGATGTAGTTGACGGCGTTGGTCAGCAAGAGCACCCACACGATCGTCAGCACCGCGGAGATGTCGGCGGACAGCGAGATCACGCCGAGCCCGGGCAACCAGAAGAAGCTCATCTGCACACCCGACAGGAACAGGATCCCGCCGGCGAAGACCTGTCCGGCGAGCTTGGCCGGCGGCGAGAGGTCCCGATGATCGTCGAGGATCCCCAGCAGGAGGACGACGAATCCTCCGAGAAGCAGACCGAAGACTTCGCTGAACCGAAAGGCTTCCCGCAGCTCGGCTATCGATAGCGCGACGGCGAACGCAACAACGACCCCGAGGTAGATAGCGATCCCGCCGAACGTCGGAGCCGGCACCTCGTGGAGCTTGCGATCGGTGGGAACGTCATATCCCCCGACCCGGATCGAGACACGCCGGACGATCGGCGTACATGCGTACGCGGAGACTGCGGCAACAGCCGCCACGAGGACGTACGGCAGCAAGGATTACCGCCGGGAGCGGGCCGGTGTGCGCTTGCGGTGAGGTCGGCGGCGGGCCGGAGCCGGGCGGGCGGCGTCGCCGGTGGCCAAGAGCAGCGTCAGTACGTCGCTGACCAGTGCCTGAACCGCCTGGCCGAGAGCACGCCATGCTTCATCACCTTTGCCGTTCGGCTCGATGAGATTGAGGTCCTGGGGACGGATGCCACCCCAGAATCCGAAGTCGGCGCGTGCTCGCTTCCGGGCGGCGTGGGCCTGCCTGATCTTGTCGCGCATCTGCTCGCCCCGGTCCGGAAAGAGGATGGGTGGACGCACCGGTGCCCGTTTCGCCCAGTGGACGAACTCCTTGATCGTGAAGACTTTGTCCCACGACTCCGGCACGAGACTCCAGATGTGCGACACCTGATCCCACGACATGGCAAGTATGAGATCCGGGTCATCGCAGCCGTCCACCGAGAGCAAGCTCGTGCGATGGTCGGAGACGTCGAGCTCGAGGCTCTCCGCTGCGAGGGTCGCCTCCGGGCGGATGACGCCACCTTCGACGGCGTGCGTTCCCGCCGAGCGGATGTCCCATGAGATGGCGCCGTCGTGTCGCGGGAGGAGCTGGGTCGTGCAAGCCGCCGCGAGGGGGCTGCGTGCGTTATCCCCGTTGCAGACGTAGAGGAGCCTGAAGAGTGAAGTGGCCATATCCGGTCTGACCTGCGGAAGTGTATCACTCGCCCTCAAATCGACCCGCGGACGGCTGCATCGAGAACGGCTGCGGAGATCGCACCCTCGCGCAAGATGACGGGCGCAGGTCCACTGACGTCGACGACCGTGGATGCAACCCCGGCTACTTCACCGCCGTCGACATAGACATCGACGCCATCGCCGAACGATGCGCGGACCCCGTCGATAGCCGACGGCGTCGCCTCCCCGGCTCGGTTGGCGCTCGAGGCCGCCAACGGTCCGGACCTTTCGATGATCTCGAGAGCGAGCGGCTGCGCTGGGACACGCAAACCGATGGTTCCGTCGGCCACCGTCGCACGCGGAGCTTCGGCTCCCGCTGCCACAACGATCGTGAGGGGGCCCGGCCAGAACCGGTCGGCCAGCCGTCGCGCGGCGTCTGTCGGCTCGGCGAGCCTGTCGAGCCAGGCCCCCGAGGGGATCAGGACCTGGAACGCCTTGTCGTCCGGTCGCCTTTTGAGCGTCGTGATCCGACGCACGGCATCCGTGAGATCTGCTCGTGCGGCGAGGCCGTACACGGTGTCTGTGGGCAGGACTATCACGCCACCGCGTTCGAGGGCGGCGACAGCGTCGTCGAGTACGCTCAGCGCCTCCCCCATACGACGCGCGGACGATCGGTGTGGTCGTCACGCACGCCGACGGCCGAGAACGCATCCCGCATCGCGGCTTCCAGCGCTCGGGCTTGGGACGGCGTGCCGACCTCCATAGCGAGGGCGCCGTCCGGGACCAGCGCATCGAAGGATCCATCGACGATCCGCCGGAGGAGCTCGTCCCCTAGCTGCCCGCCGCGCAGAGCTACGGGCGGCTCGGCCGCCACATCTGGGAGAAGAACGGCGGCGTCGGGTATGTAGGGCG
>JBOGXL010000235.1:0-3444 GCA_050694575.1 Actinomycetota bacterium
CTTTGAGCATCATGTCCGAGCGGCATATCGCGTACGTCTCGTCGTTGAGCTCCTGGCCGAAGACCTCGAGTCGGGCCCGAGGGTTGTGCTGCCGGAGCCAGTCCTCGGCGACCGAGAGCATGCCGCCCGTCCCGCAGGCGGGGTCGTAGAGCGTCCGGACGATGCCGGCCTTGGACAGCGCGTCCTCGTCGGAGATGAACAGCAGGTTGACCATGAGCCGGATGACCTCGCGCGGCGTGAAGTGCTCGCCGGCCGTCTCGTTGGACATCTCGGAGAAGCGGCGGATGAGCTCCTCGTAGGCGTAGCCCATGTCGGTGTTGGAGACCTTCTCCGGATGGAGGTCGATGTCGCAGAAGCGCGACACGACGAGGTAGAGCAGGTTCGCCTTGTCGAGGCGCTCGATCTGATCGTCGAACCGGAAGCGCTCGATCACGTCCCGAGCCGCCTCGTTGAATCCGGCGTTGTACTTGCGCAGGTTGTCGGCGACGTGCTGTGGGTCGTCCAAGAGCTTGGTGAAGGTGAACGGCGAGACGTTGTACACCTGCTCGCCCGTGATCGCGCTCAGCACGGGATCGACGTTCTCCAGCTTGCCCTTCAGCTCCTTCGCGCGGGCGACGACCCGACCCTTGGTCGGTTCCAGGACGCAGTCCAGACGCCGCAGCACCGTCAGCGGGAGGATGACGCGGCCGTACTCGGACTGCTTGTAGTCCCCGCGCAGCAGGTCCGCCACGGACCAGATGAATCCGGCGATGGGGGCGACGTTGTCCACCGCCGACCAGGCTAGCGCCCTACGGCGCTGGCCCGGTTCCCGCGAGCAACGCGCCCGCCAAGGCTCGATCGTGCGGCGGGACGGCAGCGTCGGCGATCGCTCCGACACGCCGGCCTACTTCTTCGCGTAACGGCGGTGGGCCCTGGGTCCACACCCGTCCGTCCGGAGCGATGAACCGCAAGTCCCGGTTGGGTTCCCCTTCGACCCTCCAGCCGCCCTCGTGCAGCTTCCGGTGGTGGTAGCCGCAGAGCATCACGAGGTTGTCGTAGTCGGTAGAGCCGCCTTGGCCCCACGGCAGGATGTGATGGATGGCCGCCCAGCGCTTGCGGCCGCAACCCGGGAAACGGCAGCCGGAATCGCGGTGGCGTATCTCGCGCGACAGCCACGCCGGGATCTGCCGGTTGACGCGGCCGATGCCGAGAGGTCGTCCGTCCGGGCCGTCGACCACGATGTACCAGCGTGAGTCGCACGCCAGGCGCCGCGCCGTTTCCAGGGCGACGGCGCCGGCGCCGTCCACCTCGGCCATTCCGCTGCCGCCGGTCAGCACGGAGGCGTCGATGTGCACGCCTACCGTCGCGCGGTCGGCGTCGCTGTCGGCGTCCAGCTGAGCGCTGCAGATCTCGGTCAGGGCGTCGGCGGATATCGCGTGATGGTCGTAGGGCTCGTCCGGACGGCTCTGGGCGATCTGCGACGCCACACGCTCGATGGCCTTGACGACTATCGCTCCTTCGGCGGCCGGCAGCTGGCCGTGCAAGCGCAGCACGCGGGCGCCGAGGTCCCAGCGCATCCGGAGCGCGCGGTCGCGGTGAGCGTCGTTCTCCTCCTCGACGGGAACGGGCTTGAAGCGCCGAGCCATGCGCCGCAGATGTGCGGCCGAGAACCGGCGCGCCTCGTCGGCGAGGTGCGCGTCGGTCTCGGGCGTTGCGAACTCGGTGACGGCGCGCACCTGATCCCACGAGAGCATCCCCTGCTCGTAGGTCTCCGCGATCTTCGGAAGCGTCTCGAAGGCGTGCGACACGCGCACCCATTCCGACGCCGTGTCGCGGCCGAGGCCGAGCCAGCCCTGGGTCCAGGCGACCATCGACGTGGCCCCGTCGGCCCTCCAGGCCTCCATGCGGTCGTACGCGGCGATGAGGGCGAGCTGGCGCCGGTGGAAGGCGTTGCCTATCGCGTGCAGCTGGACTATCGCATCGGTGAGCTCCGCGGGGGAGCGCCGCGTGAGCTCGGCGACGTTCATGCCGAGACATTAGCAGCCGGTACCGACAGAAAACGAACAGACGTTCGTAGGATGTCGGTGCCGATGTCTAGTGTTCAAGTCGCCTTCCCCGCGTGCGATGGGAAGGAGAACATGTGCCTGTATCAGTCATCACGCCGACGGAAACCCGGCTGGTCGAGGTGTGCGCATCGCGAACGACCGGTCCGGCTCGATGGACCATGGACACACCGCAACGGTGCGATCGGGTCCGCGCGGGCATCGTCAATTCGGGACTCGCTCTGCCGACGGGTGATATACGCGTCTGGGTCAAGGGGACGGAGTCGAGCTCGGAGGCCTTCGACTTGCCGGCCGCTCTGGGTGTTCTCCTCGCCGATCCCGCGCACCGCCACCTTCGCCGTCCGGGCCTGATCGCCTGGGGCGCGTTGCGACTGGACGGATCGGCCTCGCCGGCGGAGGAGCCCTTCGTGAACGAGCTGCCGGCCGGGCCGTGCGTCGGTCGCGTCTGGGATCCGGACGACCGTGTGCCGTCTCCCGACGACGACGCGCTTATCAGCCTCGTGGGCGCCCCCGATCTTCTGCGGGCGTGGGACGTCGTCGTCTTCCTGGCCGCGGTATCAACTGATGATGGGGAGTGCCTGGAAGGTACCGGCGGTTTGCCGGACCCGGACCGTCGCCTTACGCCCACTTGACGCGCGTGTGCGATGAACGCGCACGGGAGGTGATCGCGGTGGAGCCGCGGGCGAAGCTGAAGGTGGGTCTCGTCGCGGCGGGCCTGGGTGTTGCGTGCCTGCTCGGCGGGCTGGCCCTTGATGTGGCACTCCACGCCCGCGACCCGGGCCTGGCCGCGCGCGAAGGGGTGTTCGCGACAGGCAACCCCGGGCACGTCCTTGCCGGTGCGGGGATCGTCCTGACCGTCCTGGGCATCGGCACCTCGGCCCTGGCCGTCTTCACGCCCCGACGCAGGTACCTGAGCTTGGCCGTGCTGGGCGCCGTGGTGCTCGGGGCCGGCGCGGTGGGTGTGGCGGCGCCGTCGCTGGGCGGCCACGAGCACGCCGATACCGCAGCGGCCCAGGCCGACCCGATCCAGGACGACGAGGCCACGGGCCACATGCACGACTCGGTGGACCGATCGACCTTGGGGGCCGAGGCGTGGGAGCTGCTCGCCGAGGTGCGAGCGTCCGTCGCGCGCTTCGAGGACGAGGATGCGGCCGTGGAGGCGGGCTATCGTCCGCCGCGGGATCCGAAAGCGCGCGCGGCGCATTACATCAACCCGACGTACATGTGGGACGACGAGATCCTCGACCCCCGCCGCCCCGAAGGGCTCGTGTACTTCACGGACCAGGACGGGACGCAGACCCTTGTCGGCGCCGTCTTCAAGTCGCCCCTCGGCGTGGACCCGCCCAACCCCGGCGGCGTCCGGTGGCACACGCACATGCCGGGATGCGAAAGGCACGACGAC
>JBOGXL010000236.1:0-2762 GCA_050694575.1 Actinomycetota bacterium
GAGCAGATCCTCGGGTGGGTAGCCGGGGATGGCAAGCTCGGGGAAGGCGACGAGGTCGGCGCGCGCTTCGCGAGCCCACTCCGTCCACTCGAGAATCGTCGCGGCGTTGCCCTCGAGATCGCCGACCGTCGTGTTCACCTGAGCGAGCGCCAGGCGGAACGTCCTCACGCACTAATGGTACGGGCCGCCATGCCGACGTGCGCTCGCGTTGAGAGACGAGGCGGGTCAAGAAGCGTGTTCCCATCGGATCGAAAAGACGAGGTGGGGGCCGAGGCCTTTGAGGTGCGCGATGCGGCCGCCGTCGAAGCGCTCCCATTCGTGTCCGGCGGCGCCGAGCACATCGACGACGTCGGCCGACGCGACGACCTCACCCGGACCGGCTTCGCGCGTGATACGTGAGGCGAGGACGACGTCCTTCCCGACGAAGTCGTCGTTCTCTGCGAGCGCCGTCCCCGTGTGGATCCCGATGCGGACCCGAAAGCCTTCCGGCGACGGGTCCCGCGCGAGCTCGCGCTGGATCACGACGGCGGCATCAACGGCATCGCGTGGACAGCTGAACGTCACCATCCAGCCGTCGCCGAGGAACTTCAGCGTGCTCCCCCCGTTGCGATCGACGGCATCTTGAACGACGTCGTTGTGGTCGCGGAGCGCCCGGAGCCACGTCTCCTCGCCGAGCATCGTCAGCATCTGTGTCGACCCGACGATGTCGGTGAACAAGAAGGTGGCCGTCCGGCGCGTGCGGACGTCGTCGCGTGAAGGGGCGGGGGCGGTGACGGTCACGGGCTAGTCCCGGGACCGCCTCGTCGAGGAGATGAGCAGGCTGACGCCGAGGAAAAGCAGCACCCCGGCGCCTATCCACTCGATGCCCGGGCCGGTGAGGTCGAACCGCTCCGTCGAGAGCAGCAAGGCCAGGCCGGCGAAGACGATCCCGAAGACGAAGGAGAGTGGATCGAACCCGTGCCGCTTCATCGTCCGGACTCCTGTTCGTTGTTCTCGAAGTCACCGTCGGGTCCGATGTAGATGCCGGGGAACCCGCGGAAGCCTCGGTCCTCACCGACACCGATCTCGATGCGGTTACGCCGGAGCTCGCTGAGGTCGGAGACGTCGTCGGCCCGCCGGACCGTGACTTCACCGAAGCCGACCTGGGCTTGGATGTCGAGGTCGCCGGCGCCACGCTGGCCACGGTCGCGGGCTTCGTCGTTGACGCCGAGCCCGCCCTGGGTGCGACCGAAGAGATCCACCTCGCCGGCGCCCGATCGCGCGTCGACGGTGACGTTGACGTCCTCGGGGAGTATCACGATGAGCTCACCGAAGCCGACGCTGGCGTCGATGCTGCGTGAGCGTCCGTCGAAGTCCACCTCGGAGAGATCGATCAGGAGCTCCCCGGCGCCGAGGCGGTACTCCGAACGAACCTGCGAGAGAGACTCAGGTCGCCACAGCCGCTCGCCGGCCCCGTCGCCGAACTTCCAATCCGGGAGAACGGCGAGCAGTCCCAGCAGACATGCCAAGACGATCCCCGGGAAGATCAGCCACCGGGCTCGTCCGAACCACGTTCCGATGAACAGGCCGAGTCCCACGATCAGCAGCAGGACGGCGACGACCCCGCGCGGGGTGACGTCGAGGACGTGCGTGTTGTCGAGGAGCAACGCGATACCGACGGCCAGCGCCGCCGCCCCTACGACCGCCCGGCCGAGCAATGAGGGCTCGCGGCGGGCGGGGGAGGGGGCAGGGGCGGCCGACGCGGCCGGCCGGTTCGGTGGCAGGGGTGGTGCTCCTGGGGGCAGCGGTGTCGTCGCGGTCAAATCGGCTCCCGTGCTCGTCGGCATCGACGGAGGTGGCGCCGGTGTGTTGGGGCGTTGTGGCCGCGGCGCGAACTCTCGCCCCCACAGCGCTATGCCGACGCCGACGAGGAGGAGGCCCCAGAAGATCCCTCCGCGGAAATCCCAGATGTTGTGGAAGAGGACGACCGCGCCCAGGACTATCGCCCCGATACCGATCCATCGGCCCATGTTGGAGTCGTCCCGGCGCGGGGCTTCGACCACGGGGTCGCCCTCGGCCGCCATGGGCATCACGAGCCAGGCCACGAAGTAGGCGACCAGGCCCAGGCCGCCCCCGAACACGGCGAGGACGACGACCGCGATGCGAACGACCACGGGATCCAGACCGAAGTACGCGGCGATGCCCGAGCAGACGCCGCCGATGATCTTTCCTTCCGGACGGCGGACGAGCCGGCGCTGGACGGGCGGCGGGATCGTCTGCGTGGCCGTAGGCGCCGCAGGCGGGGTCGGCCCCGCTTCGGCGCTTTCCGTTCCTGAGGGCGTCGGATCCTCTACGTCGGGCGGGGACGCTTCGGCTTCGTCCGTGACGTCCGGCTGAGCCGTCGAGTCCTCGGTCTCGTCGTGCTTGTCGTCGCTCATGCGGGCATCGTGCCGCGGCCCGGGTGGACGAACAATCGGGGAGGCCCCTGAACGGACCCTGGGTGGCTCGGGAGGCATCAGGGTCCTCCCCCATATCTCCCGGGGCCTCAGGCGTGGAAAAATCGAAGGCGTGGAGCCCACGGCGCCCGACGCCTCCCGCGCAGCGAGATCGGCCGGCCTGAGCGGCTGGGTGCGCCCGCTCGGCGAGCAACGGCTCTCGCGGCTGCGCTTCGCGAGGAGCCGCGACGACGCGCTGTTCAGCGGGGTCGCCGGCGGTATCGGTGAGCGACTCGGCGTGGATCCGGTCATCGTCCGGATCGCATTCGTGGTCCTGTCGTACACGGG
>JBOGXL010000237.1:0-2989 GCA_050694575.1 Actinomycetota bacterium
ACCGAAGCTGAGCTTGTCGGTGATCCAGGCGACGCCGTTGACGACTCCGTCCACGCCGCGCTCGTCGACCTTTCGGGTGACCCGCCCGGCCAGGACGGTGCCCGACCCGGCGGCGTTGACCGCGCCGTCGACGAGCTTCTGGTCCAGGACGCGATACACGAAGCGTGCGAGCGGATACTGCACGGGCCGGACGATCAGCCGCAGGTAGATGTCGTCGATGTAGAACCGCCTCTCGGCGGCCCGGAAGAGGGGGCCGAGCCGGGTCAGGGGATCGAGGACACCGAATCCGAACTCGGCCCCGCGGTACATGGCTATACCCAGCCCTATACCGGCCACGGCGAGGCCTATCGACACCACAGCGATCCAGCCGACGAACTCACCGTGGTGCGCGTTCTCGAAGTGGAACCAGTCGGCGAAGTAGTTACGCAGCGGTGTGCCCACCCAGCCGCCGACGATGCTGAGGATCGCCAGGACCACGAGGGGGCCGGTCATGACGCGCGGCGACTCGTGCGGCTTCGCCGGGTGGCCGTGGGCGTCGTCCGTCGCGCCGCCGCCTATCGGCGCTCTCCTATAGCGACCGAAGAACGTCAACGTGCACGCGCGGGCCATGTAGAACGCCGTGAGGAAAGCCGTGATCAATGCGGCCGCGAACACGAACCGGTTCCCGGTCTGGTACGACGCGGCGATGATCTCGTCCTTCGACCAGAAACCGGCCAGCGGAGGAACGCCGGCCAGCGCGAGGGAGCCGATGATGAAAGTCGCGTACGTGACGGGCATGAACTTCCTCAAGCCCCCCATGTCGAACATGTCGTTTGAGTGCACGGCGTGGATGACGCTGCCCGCGCCGAGGAACAGGAGCGCCTTGAAGAAGGCGTGCGTCCAGAGATGGAAGATGCCGGCCGTGGCGGCTCCGACGGCCAGGCCGGCCATCATGTAACCGAGCTGGCTCACGGTCGAGTACGCGAGCACACGCTTGATGTCTCGCTGGAACACGGCGAGGGCGGCGGCGAGCAGCATCGTGATGGACGCGACCACCGCGATTACGCTCATGGCCGTCTCGGAGGCCGAGAACAGCCCGAAGATGCGCGCCACCATGTAGACGCCGGCGGTCACCATCGTCGCGGCGTGAATCAGGGCCGAAACCGGCGTCGGGCCGGCCATGGCGTCGGGGAGCCAGACGTGTAACGGGAACTGGGCCGACTTCCCGACGGCGCCCGAGAAGAGCAAGAGCGCTCCCGCCGTGACGAAGGCCGACGAGATCTCCCCGCCCTCGACCAGCTCCTGGATCTCGCCGATGTTGAAGGTGTGGGCCCCCACGAACAGCACTATCACGCCGATGACGAAGCCCAGGTCTCCTGCGCGTGTGGTTATGAAGGCCTTGATCGCGGCGTCGGAGTTCTCCTTCTCCTCGTACCAGTGGCCGATGAGGAGATACGACGAGATCCCGACGAGCTCCCACCCCGTGAGCAGCTGCACGGTGTTGTTGGCGATGACCAACACGAGCATGGAGCCCGTGAACAGGTTCAGCGCCGCGAAGTACCACGTGTAGCGGACGTCGCCGTGCATGTAGCCGACCGAATAGATCTGGACGAGGGTCGAGACCAGGCCGACGACGACGAACATCATCGCAGCGAGTGCGTCCACGCGGATGCCGAGCTCCAGGTCGAGGTCGCCGAAGCTCAACCAGCTGATCGACCGCTCGACGATGCCGCCCATCCGGATGGCTTCGAGGAAACAGGCGATGCCGATCAGGAACGACGCTCCCGTCGCGAGGATGCCTATCCCGGCGCCCTTCCCGGGCGTGCGCTTGCCGAAGAAGACGATGAGGAAGAAGGCAGCCAGAGGCAGGACCGGCACGAGCCAAGCGAAGGCGCGGATGCCGCCGGGGTCGGCAGCGGCCTGCTCGGCGACGTGCTGGGCGGCGAGGATCACGCCGTCACCACTTCATGAGGTTGAATTCGTCCACGGCCACCGTCGACCGGTTGCGGTACAGCATCATGATGATCGCGAGGCCTACGCCTACTTCCGCGGCCGTCACCGCTATCACGAACAGCACGACGATGTTCCCTACGCGGTCGTGAAGAAGCTGCGAGAACGTGATCAGGTTGATGTTGGCCGCGTTGATCATCAGCTCGACGGAGATGAGGAGCATGACGCCGTGGCGACGGGCGAGTACGCCGTAGACGCCGCACGAGAACATCAGGGCGCCGAGCAAGAGGGGGACGACGACGGGCACTCTAGTCTCTCCGCGCGAGGACTATCGCACCGACGAGGGCAGCCAGCAGAAGAACCGAAACCACTTCGAAGGGCAGGACCCACTTCGTGAAGAGGTCCGACCCGAGCTCGCGGACCGGGAAGGCGACGTCAAAGGACAGCCGTTCGTCGCCGAAGGCTCCGACGATCCCCACGGCGAGGACCGCGAAGACACCCAGAGCCACCAGGGCGGCGAGGCCGCGCTGGTCGTTGTCGACGACGGGTCGTCCGGTGGCTTGTGACGTGAGCATGATCCCGAACAGGAACAGGATCACTACCGCGCCGACGTAGATCAGGATCTGTGCCAAGCCGACGAACTCTGCACCGAAGAGTATGAAGAGCGCCGCGGCGGCGACCAAGGCGCCGGCCAGGCCGAGGGCCGCGTGAACGATGTTCCTCGTCGTGACCACGAAGATCGAGGTCAGACCGGCGAGCCCGGCGAAGATCCAGAAGGACAACTGTTTGAGGAACACGCGAACCCTTTTCTATCCGTCAGCCGCGCATCTGGTCCAGGATCGGCTTGAGCACGGCGAGCAGATCGACGGGGTCGGTGGTCGGCGCCTCACCGCGATGCTGGAGCTCGGCGAGCTTCTTCAGGCGACCGCGCTCAACCGGCCCTATGCCGTCCGGGAGGTTGTTCGGATCGATCCGAGGTACGTCGCCGAGGTCCGCCGTTGTGGTCGGTGCTGCCGCGGTGACGCGCTCGGTGTCGCGCGGCGTCGTCGCGGGCTCGGCC
>JBOGXL010000238.1:0-1941 GCA_050694575.1 Actinomycetota bacterium
CCATCGAGATCGACCACTGGCTGGCGCAGGTCGGACCGTCGGCGAGCAAGGCCGACATCAAGCGTTACCGCCAGGCCGTGGAGACCGTTCGTGCGCGCGGGTACTCGCTGGGGTTGGGTGGGGAGCCCGTGCCGCGGCACGAAGCGCCGGCGCGGCGGCGTCGATCGCTCGAAGAGAACGTCAGGGCGATCCGGGTCGACGAGTACGCGCTCATCGAGCTCGACCACTCCGCGACGTACCGTCTCAACCACATCGGCGCGCCCGTCTTCGCACCCGACGGACGCGTGAACCTCGCGCTCTTCCTCATCGGCTTCCAGGGCGACATCCCGGCCGCCGAGGTGCCCCGTTATGCCGAGCGCCTGCGCTACTCGTGCGCGGCCATCACCGAGAAGGTCGGGGGCCGAGAGCCGGATTAAGGGATGGCGGCGCAGCGGAACGACCGAGCTCCCGAGCCCATCTGCGTGGAGTCACCGTTCGGCAAGGTCACGGTCGCCGTCGAGTTCGGCTGTATCTCGACGTCGAGCGCGAACTCACCGTCGTCGATGCGCCAGGCGACGGCGATGCGTCCGTAGCGCGACCGCAGCTCGGCCGAGGCGTGTGTGAGTTCGCCGCCGGGCTGCGGGCGGACGATCACGTGGCGGTAGCCGGGCTCGTCCGGATCGGGGGCGATCCCGGCCACGGTCCGATGCAGCCACTCGGCTACGGCCCCGTACGCGTAGTGGTTGAACGAGACCATGCTGGCTCCGGTGGCGCCGAGCAACCCGTCGACGGGGACGGAGCCGTCCGGACGCAGCGCATCCCATCGTTCCCAGATCGTCGTGCCGCCTGAGAGCACCGTGTAAAGCCACGACGGGCTCGTTGTCTGCATGAGCACTTCGTACGCGACGTCGGCGTGACCCGTCCGCGTCAGCGCTGGGAGCAGCAGCGGCGTCCCGAGGAACCCCGTCGCGAGGTGGTCGTCGGCTTCGCGGACGCGCTGCACGAGCGCGTCGCCGAGGCGTTGTGTCTCATCCTCGGTGGGCGCCAGACCGAAGCAGATCGCGAGCGCGCATCCCGTCTGCGTCGTGGCCGCCGCATCGGCGTAGCTGCGCCACCACGCCTCGCGGAGCTCATGCGCACGCTCACCGAACGCTTTCGCGAGATCGCGCTTCTCGATGATCGCCGCCGAACGAGAGAGCAGGTCGGTGATGCGGAAGGCGTACGCGCTCGCGACGAGATCGAAGCGCGCCTTCGCTTTCCACGGCTCGCTCGTCGGTGCGTCTGGGTCGAGCCAGTCGCCGAACTGGAAGTCGCGCGACCACCTGTGATCGGCGTCCAGACGCGAGTGCACCCAGTCGACCCAGCGCTGCATCGACGGGAAGGTCTCGCGCAGGACCGTGTTGTCCCCGTAGGCCTCGTAGGTCGTCCACGGGACGACGACCGCGGCGTCGCCCCAGCCGGCGGCACCGGCTCCCATGCCGATCTCGATGTCGGGGATGATCGGCGGCACCATGCCGTCCTCGCGCTGGTCGGCGGCGAGGTCGGCCAGCCAGCTCTCCCAGAAGGTTTCGCAGTCGTAGAGGAACGACGCCGTCGGCGAGAAGACCTGTGCGTCGCCCGTCCATCCCAGGCGTTCGTCGCGCTGGGGGCAGTCCGTCGGAACCGACACGAAGTTCCCGCGCTGTCCCCAGACGACGTTGTCGTGGAGCTTCTCGACGAGCGGCTCGGAGCACGTGAAAGTACCGATGCGCTCGAGGTCGGAATGCACCGCGACGGCTCCGGCGTCGACGTTCGGCGCTTCGACGCCGGTGATCTCGGCGTACCGGAACCCGTGGAACGTGAAGGACGGCTCGTAAGTCTCCTCGGCCTGACCCGAAGCGATGTAGGTGTCCGTCGCTTTGGCCGTGCGCAGCGGTTGGGTGTAGAGACGCCCGTCCGGACCGAGCACTTCAGCGTGCCGCA
>JBOGXL010000239.1:0-3568 GCA_050694575.1 Actinomycetota bacterium
CTCGACGAGTACCGGCCCGAGCCGGGGGGTCGGCGCAGCGTCGCTTTCGCGCTGACGTTTCGGGCGGCTGATCGGACCCTCACGGCCGGGGACGCCGACGCCGCCCGCGAGGCGATCGCCGCGGCCGTGCGAACCCGCCACGATGCGGAGATCCGGTAGCAGTGTTGGTGTTGGGTCCGGCCGGCTCGCTTCGCTCCCCGGTAGCATCGGCACTGTCATGACGGTCACCCCGACGACGGCCGCCGACGTCGACCTCACCGATGTCGACCTTTTCCTCAAAGGTGACCCGCACGCGGCGGGCTACTCGGGGCACCGACATGCGCGGCGTGAGGATCAACGAAGGCGAGGACGTCTGCGTCTGGTACCCGTCGGCGAATCGAGACGCGGACGTCTTCGAGGACGCGGATCGGTTCCTGATCGACCGCGACCCGAACCCGCAGATCGCTTTCGGCAAGGGCGAACACTTCTGCCTCGGTGTGAACCTGGCGCGCCTCGAGCTGAAGGTGATGCTCGAAGAGCGCACCCGGCGGCTGCCCGACATGGAGCTGGCGCCGGTCGAGCGTCTCCGCTCCAACTTCATCGGCGGCATCAAGCGCATGCCGGTGAGCTTCACTCCCTCGACGCCCGAGGGTGAGCACGTGCCCGCGTCGGCATAGCGTCTCCGCAGGTCAGCGGCTTGCCATTGGCGGCGAGTGCATGTATATTCGTCCTTCCGTATGAACAACCAGCGCGTGGGTGTCCTCGGGGCATCGGGGTACAGCGGGGCAGAGCTGCTCCGGTACCTCGGCTCTCACCCGTCCTTCGAGGTCGTCTGGGCGACGGCGAAACAGAACGCCGGGCGGACGGTGGGCGACGTCTTCGGACAGCTCGTCGGCTTCGCCGATCTGATCCTGGCGCCCACGGACGTCGGCGAGGCACCGGAGCTCGATCTGGCCTTCCTCGCCCTGCCGCACGGCGAGGCCGCGGCTACGGGCCGCGCGCTGGTGGGGAAGGGCACACGAGTTGTGGACCTGTCGGCGGACTGGCGGCTCGGCGATCCGAGGGCGTACGACGAATGGTACGGCTGGGCCCATCCTGCACCGAGCGAGCTGGGCAACTGGGTGTACGGATTGCCCGAGTTGCACCGCGATCGCATCGCCGGTGCGCACGCGACGGCCAACCCCGGTTGCTACCCGACGGCCGCCATCCTTGCCCTCGCTCCGGCCCTGCAGGCGGGCGCGCTCGATCCGGGGGGCATAGTCATCGACGCCGCCTCCGGAGTCAGCGGCGCCGGACGGAAGGTGACCGAGGACTATCTCTTCTCGGAGCTCGATGCGTCGTACGCTGCGTACCGCGTCGGATGTCACCAGCACACGCCCGAGATCGAACAGGAGCTCTCGTCGTCCGCCGGGACCGACATCTCCGTGACCTTCGTGCCGCACCTCGTGCCCATGGCCCGTGGCCTTCTTGCGACCTGCTACGCACGGATGAACGCGGACGTCGATGCCGTGCGCAACGCGCTGGCGACGGCCTACAAGGAAGAGCCGTTCGTGCACGTCCTGCCGGCGGGTCGCCAACCGGCGACGAAGCAGGTGTCCGGTTCCAACCACGTGCTCATCGCGGTCGAAGCCGATGAGCGTACGGCTACCGCCGTTATCACGTGCGCGATCGACAACCTCGGCAAGGGCGCTGCCGGTCAGGCCGTACAGAACGCGAACCTCATGCTCGGCCTCGACGAGCGGGCTGGCCTTGCGGCGACGGGGGTGTTCCCGTGAGCGTCACGGCGCCCGCCGGCTGGTTGGCGTCCGGCGTGCGGGCGGGCACGAAGCCGTCGGGGGATCTGGACCTGGCGCTCGTTTGGTCGGAACACCCGGCCACGGTGGCCGGGGCGTTCACGACCAGCCGTGTACCGTCGGCCCACGTCATCCTGTGTCGTCCGCGGGTGTCGACCGGCGCGGCGCGAGGAGTCCTTGTTTCGGCGGGGATCGCGAACGCGTTCACGGGGCCCGCGGGTCTGGAAGACGCCGTTCGACTGGCCGAGGCCGCCGCCGACGCCACGGGGACGGCTCCTGAGGAGATGCTCGTGTGTGCGACGGGCACGATAGGCCCGCGGATCCCGGTCGATGACGTGCTGCCCGCGATAGAACGGGCCTCGAAGGAGCTCTCGACCTCCGGCGGTGCAGATGCCGCGCGGGCGATCCTGACGACCGACAAGCAGCCGAAGACCGCCTCCCGAACGGTCGAGGTCGACGGGAAGGCGGTGACCGTCGGTGGGATGGCCAAGGGGGCCGGGATGATCGCCCCGAACATGGAGCCCCAGGCCACGCTCCTCGTCTTTGTCACCACCGATGCGGCCGCCGACGCGGCTACGTTGCGCGGGGTTGTGGCTTCGGTCGTTCCCTATACGTTCAACGCGATCTCCGTGGACCGGTGCATGTCGACGAGCGACACCGTTCTGCTCTTCGCCAACGGCGCATCCGGGGCGGACGTGTCCGGCTCGAGGAGCTTCTCGGCGGCCGTCCGCGAGGTGATGAGCGAGCTCGCCTACGCGTGCGTCGCCGATGGCGAGGGTGCGACGCGCGTGATCCGCGTGCGGGTAACGGGCGCGGTCACGGAGGACGAGGCTCGCGAGGCGGCACGCGAGATCGCGTCGTCAGATCTGTTGCGGTCGGCGGTCTGGGGGAACGACCCCAACCTCGGACGGATCGTCCAGGCTCTCGGGCAGGCCCCCGTAACGGTGGAGCCGGACAGGCTGCTGGTCTCGATGGCCGGCGTGCCGTTGTCCGACGGCGGTCGCGAGACGGGACGGCGTCCGGAGGCGGCGAAGGCGCTCGCCCGGGGCGGCGACGCGCTCATCGAGGCCGACCTCGGCCTAGGGCATGCGAGCTTCGAGTTCCTGAGCTGTGACCTGACGCCCGAGTACGTGACCTTCAACGCGGAGTACACGACGTGACGACTCGAGCGGATACCGCACTTCTCATCGACAAGGCGCGCACGCTCGTCGAGGCACTGCCGTACATCACCGCCTTCTC
Source organism: Actinomycetota bacterium (assembly GCA_050694575.1). Lineage (GTDB taxonomy): Bacteria > Actinomycetota > JAICYB01 > JAICYB01 > JAICYB01 > JBOGXL01. The sequence goes on from JBOGXL010000239.1 coordinate 3,012, forward strand.
GGGCAAGGTCGTCGTCGTGAAGTACGGCGGGAACGCCATGACCGATCCGGCGCTCGCCCTGTCGTTCGCCCGCGACGTCGTGCTGATGCACTACGTCGGGATGCGGCCTGTCGTCGTGCACGGCGGCGGCCCGCAGATCTCCGATCTCATGCGTCGCCTCGACCAGCAGCCGACCTTCGTCGGCGGCTATCGCGTCACCGGCGAGGCCGAGCTGGACGTCGTGCAGATGGTGCTCCAGAAGACCAACAAAGAGCTCGTCGCGATGCTGAACGCCCATGGGGACCTGGCCGTAGGGATCTCCGGTGAGGATGCGAACCTCATCCGGGCCCGGCGGATGACGGGCGAGGGAGGAGCCGACCTCGGCTACGTCGGTGTCGTCGATCGGATCGACCCACGCGTGCTCGACGGGCTTCTGGGCTCGGGCTTCGTACCGGTGGTGGCACCGATGGGCGTGGACGGACACGGTCAGGTCTTCAACATCAACGCCGACCACGCTGCCGCGGCCGTCGCGACTGCTCTCGGTGCGGCGAAGCTCGTCTTCCTTACCGACGTCGAGG
>JBOGXL010000240.1:0-2112 GCA_050694575.1 Actinomycetota bacterium
CTCCTCCAGCGTGGCCGCCGCGCTGTCGAGATCGCCTTCGCGCTGTTGCACATCACCCCGGACGGTCAGCGCCTGTGCCCTGATGCCGGCGTCGCCGAGCTCGTCGGCGACACGCAGAGCCTCGGCAATGTCCTGGTGAGCCCCTTCCATCTCGCGGAGGGTCGCGCGGCCTCGCGCCCGGCCGAGCAGGAACTTCGCCTTCTGCGCCGGACGGTCTTCGCCCAACAGCGACATCGCGTGTTGCAGGAGATGGACGGACACCGCCGTCGTCTCACGAGATTCGGCCCGGGTCACGGCGCGGTCGAGCCAGTTGATCGCCTGTTCGACGATGTCGGACGGGATCCCGTCGACGATACCGACGTCGCTCACGAGCCACGCCGCCTGCGCGTAGTGGTGAGCTATCCGTTCCAGGTGCTCGTCCTCGCGCGCCGTCCGTTGGGCGTACTCAGACAGCCACGCGGCGACCGCTGCGTGCCGGCGTGCACGTTCGGCCTTGGTGAGGGTCTCGTAGGCCACATCACGAACCAGATCCGACTTGAACTCGTAGGTTCCGTCGCCGGCGACCAGGAGATCCTTGTCGGCGAGAGCCGCCAGCCGCGCCTTCCCGAAGGACTCGCCCCTGGCCTCGGCCAGCGCCGACAACGCGTCCACCGCACCTGTGCGACCGACGACGGCGGCATCCTCCAGGAGCGAGCGGTCGGCACGGTCGAGGGTGTCCAGACGCGCCGCCACCAGACCACGCAGCGTCGCCGGCAGCTCGCCGGGCTCGAGCCTGTCGCCATGGGTCTGCAGGGTCGTCTCGCCGAGGATGGCGACGAGCTCCTCGAGGAAGAGCGGGTTCCCGCCTCCGCGTTCGACGAGCAGCTCGATCAGCTCGGGCGTGGGGTCGGTGTCCAAGAGCGTCCGAACGAGCTCGGCCGACGCCTTCGGGTCGAGCGGGTTGAGGTTCAGGACGTGCAGGTCGTAGCGGCCCGGCTTCGGCGCCCATCGCTCGTACAGCTCGGGTCGGGCCGTCGCTATCAACACGATGGGCAACCCGCGCAGCCGTTCGAGGAGCGTGTCGATGACCTCGAGGATGAGGTCGTCGGCCCAGTGGATCTCGGACAGGCCGATGAGCAGTGGACGTACCCGCGCGTTCGCCGCCAGCGCGAGCTGGATGGACCTCACGGCTTCGTCGCGTGCGCGCGACGGATCGACCTCGTGGAGCGTGCCTTCGTAGCCCATGAGGTAGAGCAGGCCGTCGGAGACACGTGAGGCCTCGACGCCTTCGTCGGCGGCTCCCATGATCGCGGCGATGGCTTCTCGGCACTTCCGTGCTGCGACGTCGGCAGGGTCGTCGGCGTCGATGCCGCACGCTTGGCGGAGCGCTTCGGCTACAGGCCACCACGGGTTCGCCTCGCCGTACGGCAGGCACCGCCCTTCCAGGACGAGAGCATCGTGTTGCATACGCGCAACCTCGATGGCTTCTTCGACCAGGCGGGTCTTCCCCACTCCCGCATCGCCGACGAGGAGCACGAAGTGCGGGCGCTTGTGCGCGACGGCCGTCCCGAGCGCGTGCCAGAGCATGCCCAGCTCGGCCTTGCGTCCGAACAGCGGGGTTCGCGCGCGCCCGGGACGCACCCCCGGAGGGCCAAGGGGCTCACCGGCGACGAAGGCTTCGACGGCAGCTTCACGTCCCTTCACCGCGAGCGCTCCCAGCGGCTGGTACGAGATCACGTTCCTCGTCGACGCTTCGGTCGACGTGCCGACGACTACCTGTCCCGGCTCGGCCGCTGTCTGTAGCCGCTTGGTCGTGTTCACGACGTCGCCGAGCGCCGTCACGTCGACGCCGCCGCGCAGGGCGCCCACGAGGACTTCTCCCGTGTTGATCCCTATGCGCATGCGCACCTCGGAGCCGATCTCCGCGGCGTGATCCGCAAGCGTGCGCTGCATCAACAGCGCCGACCGCACGGCGCGCTCGGGGTCGTCCTCGTGCGCAACGGGCGCACCGAAGACCGCCATGATCTCGTCCCCGACGATCTTGTCGACGCGCCCACCGTGCGAAGTCAGGTCGGCCGCGAGCCGCTCGAAGCAGCCGTCGAGGAGGTTCTTCACGTGCTCGGGATCGCGAGC
>JBOGXL010000241.1:0-4593 GCA_050694575.1 Actinomycetota bacterium
GACCCCGCCGGGCGCGAACGGCTCATCGAAGCCATCAACCTGGCGCGAGGAGAGTTCGCCAAGGTCCTCGTCATCACGCACCTCGAGGACCTCAAGGAGGCCTTCGGGACGCAGATCCGGGTCACGAAGGACCCCAAGCGCGGATCCGTGATCGGCGTCGTGCCCGCCTGAGCGCGGGAATGAACCGCGAACTGCTGGGTTATGACTTGACACCTTGTGGTACCGTTGCGCCGCTTCTGGGGTGGCGCGGGGTTACCCCACGGGGGTGAAGGCGATGGCGGCCGAAGAACGGGAAGAACGCAACGGCTCCAGCTCCGAGGAAGGGGCTGTGGAGACGAGCGTCGGCGACCTCGAGGAGTTCCTCCAGCGCAAGGAGCGCCGCACGGCCACGCGCGCGGAAGAGGTCGACGACGAGGAAGCGCTGTTCGAGGCCATGGAGGAGCGCGAGGGCCGCGGGACGGAGTCCCTGACGGTCAAGGTCGTGCCCGAGCAGCCCGATGAGTTCACCTGCCGGAGGTGCTTCCTGGTGAAGCATCGCTCCCAGCTCCGCGACCGCAGGCGCCAACTTTGCGCCGATTGCGCCTAGCTGAGTAGCCCCCACGGCTGGGTTCGCACCGCCGCGGGGGGGTTCGGGGGGCGCAGCCCGCGAAGCGGGCGTGAGCGCCCCCGATCAACTGGGAGCGCGCGGGAGCGCGCAATAGAGGACCCCGGCTGGTTTCCCGGCCACAAAAGCACTGATCGGGCCGGAGGGGAAGGGGGGCCCGGCCCGATCAGCGGATAAATCTCACGCCTGTAACTACACCGGTAGCTTACACGGATTGACGGACAGGGCAACCCTTGCCGGGTCTAGACTCCCGGCGGTGGGATTCGACCCGTATCGCCGCCTGCGACGCGCCCGGATGACGAGGCGCGGTGACCTGCTGTTCCTCGGCGGCTTCCTGCTCCTGACCGTCGCCCTACTCGTCTGGGCGATGTGGTGAGCGCTCAGCAGTTGTAGGAAACGCTCCCGCACACCGACCAGCCGCTCCGCCGCTCGGGCTCGGGAGTGGGGGAGGGGGTGGCGGACGGGTCCTCGTACGGGTCGGATCCGTACGTGTCGTACTCCCAGCCGTCCCAGGTCTGGGGCTCCTGCTCGGGCTCCGCAGGCGGCTCCCACCGCGCAGTACGGATCGTCGGCGCCGGACCCAGAACCAGATTGCCCGGATAGCCGTCGTTCATCAGCGGCACATACTCGGGGTGCCGTCGGCTGAGCTCGCTGTGCGCGAACCCGAAGGCCGACTCCACGGATGTGGGCGCTCGGCCCTCGAGCATCCCTCTGCGCACCATGTGGATGAACAAGAACGATCCGGCGTCGCCGGCCTGATACGACTCGCGATCGGCCGACGACGCAAACGTGGCCACGCGGTTGAAGCCGACGATGCCGGGTAGGGCATACCCTTCCGCGTAACACGTAGGAAGCGCTACCCATGCTGGTGCGCGGACCTCTCCCAGGTGAGCAGCCAGCACTCCCGCGCTTATCCGCCCACCCTCGGCGGTGGCAAACGAGTTCGTGCCGCCCCAGCGACCGGTATGGGTCGCTGCGGCGAAGACGGCGATGCCATTGGACGGCGTTCGCGCGGCGAGTGAGCGCAGGCCCGCGAGGATCGCCGGCTTCGTGGCTTGGCCGTCGAGGAGCAGCGTGATGTTCTCTTCACGGAAGCCGTAGCCGATGAGCGCGTCGTGAAGGTTCATCGCGTCCCGCACGGAGCCGGGGAGCGGCGGTGCACCTTGCGAGTGATTGATCCCGATGATCAATGCCGTGCGTTTGGCGGGAGCGATGTACCCGTGGCTCGCCCGGCGAACGTAGGAGTGCAAGCTCGGCCGAGCCCTGAGCCTCGGTGCCTCCACGTTCACGTCGCCAGACGGAAGCATCGCGAACGCACGACCTTCGCCGACAAAGTCGTTGGTCGCCGACGAAGGTTGAAGCGAAGCGCGGGCAGGGTAAAGCAGCACGACGGCGATCACAGATATGACGATCTGCCCGGCCCGTCCCCACATCGCTCGGTGCGTTTGATATCGGAATCCAGGCTGAGAAGCAAGACGGCCAAAAGAGAAGGGGCCCCGAAGGGCCCCTCTCGTAGTTCAGCGGAACGTCTTTACGGACGGCGCCTCCGACGCAGGAAGGCGGCCAGGCCTAGTGCGGCGGCCGACAGTGCAGCACCCGCTGCAGCCGTCGGGATCCCACCGGCCACACCTGTGACGGCCAAGGGGATCGCGATGTCGACCGGGTTGGACAACCCGCTCAGGTTGAGGCCGGCGATCGCGAGACCCGCCACGTCCTCACCGGCGCAGTTCGCCAGCTTGCCGGTGGCTTCGGCGATGTCTCTGATGATCCCGCCCTTCGTGGCGGCCTGGAGCGTCATCGTGACGCTCTTCTTCTCGCCCTTCTTTATCTCACCCAACTCCCAGACGACATCTGCCGTCGAGATGTTGCCCGTTGGGATGGTCGGACTCTTGGGCGCAGGCGACGCCTCCGTGAGCTTGAAGTCCGGGTCACCCTCGAGCTGGCGGATCCGGTCCGTCAACACGACGCCCGTCAGGTCGCAGTCGAAGTCGTTGTGGACTGTGATCGTGATCTCCGACGAGTCACCGAGCTCGATGGAACGCGGGTCCGCCGTCTTCGTGACCGGGATCGGGCAGTTGACCCCACCCGCCGGCACCTGCACGCTGCCTTCCATGTGACCCAGCCGGATATCGGCGAGCATCGTGTCCGCCGTTGGCGCGAGGAGCCGGATGCGGATCGCGTCGACGGCACCGACGGCCTTGGTCCCGTTCGCCGCCTCTTCGGCCGGAGCCTCGGGGTCGGGGAACTCGTTGGGGCCGACGAGCTTGCGCTCCTTCTGCGCGATCGAGATGTTGATGATCGGGTCGCCCGGGATCTCCAACCCGTCGGGGCCGAAGATGTCCTCGAGCTCGTCAACGGGCAAGGGATCCAGGAGATCGTTCCCGCCGGGATCGAGCAGCGAAAGTAGATCGGTGACGTTGTCCTTCGTGATTTCGCCCTGGGTCGACCCGAATTGCACGTCGGCTCCGCCGGCTTTGCCGGTGGCGATGGCACGGAGGAACCAGGTACCGGCCACCTCGAGCGTGAGGGCGCGTGGGTCTTCGTCGACAGCCTCCGACTGCAGGAGCGTGACGGGGAGGATCGTCTGGCGGGTCTCGGAGAGAAGGCCGAAGTTGTTCGGCGTGCCCGTGGGGATGAGGCGCGTACGCGACTTCGATTCAACGCCGTTGTCAGGCTCCTTCGCATCGTCGAGAGCCACCACGGGTGCTTCGAGGCCGAGATCGTCTGTGGGCGCGAGGTCGATCGCTTCGACGTCCTCCGCGTGGCCGAAACCGCGCGAGAGGTCGTCGCCGAGCACGCAGACCTCGGGGATCAGGCCGTTGTCCTGTGCGTTGGCGAGCGCCTGGCCACGAACGAGCGACGCGAAGGCGAGAGGGGAAATGTCGGCCGCGATCGCCTCGACGGCAGGCTCGTCGTTGTCCGGCGGGGCGCTCTGTTCGGCGAGGCCGGCCAGCTGGAGCTGGTCCTCGTTCTCAGGCGTCACGGCCAATCCGGCCTCGAGGCCGATGCCGCGCGCGTAGCTGAACTTGTTGCCCACCTCCGGCTGGAGGCTCCGGTTCATCTCGTTGATCTTCCGGCCTCCTACACCGTCGGCATCGGCGTCGACCACCGCGGCCGACGTCGCCGCTCCGACATCGACGACGTTGGTCTCACCGGTACGGATACCGGTCACGTGGGCGTTCACCCCGTGCGCGAAACCGCGCAGCTCGATGGGATCCCCGACGCCGAAGTTCTGGGCACCCGAGCTCGGGATCCAGCCCAGAAGCAGTACCGCTGCGAGGAGCCCGGCCCCCAAGGGTCCGGCACCTCGCATACGCCTACGAGTACGCATCGACATACCTCCTGTTGGCCTCAAGCTGACCACAGCCTGCGAGGCAGCAGATTACACGACCTGCGCCTTGCCTTCCTCTGTAGTGGGACGTGTCGGTCCTCCGTTTTCTGCGGAGGCGCTCGCGCGCCCTGGGCAAACCTACCGTGCGTCCTGCGCAGATACAAGCCATCAGATGCCGTCCTGACTCCCGGGCGGACCTATCAGTGGAACGACGTGCAGGGGGCCAGAGTTACGGTCCGACCTGCGCAGACACCCCTTCCCGGGTTGGGAAGACCTGAAACCAGATCCGGGCCTCCAGCCCCCTGGCGCCCATAATCCTCGTTCTGTTAACCAGACCAGCCTTCACGGGCCCCCGGGGTCCTCCTAAGGAAAGGCCCCCTCCCCTGTGGGAAGAGGGCCCGGAACGCTTCGAGGGCTTACAGCCCGGTGGCGTGCGCGACGGTGGCGGGCTCTGGCGTGGCCGCCAGGCGCTTCACGGCGCCCTCGAGCTCCTCGTACACACGGCCCAGGGCGATCCCGAAGACCCCCTGCCCCTTCTGCAGGAGGTCGACGATCTCGCTGCCCGAGGTGGCGGCGTAGATCGACTTGCCGTCGGACATGAGGGTCACCTGCTCGAGCGGCGACTTGAGCTCGTCGGCGATGAAGCGGATGGCCTTCC
>JBOGXL010000242.1:0-2470 GCA_050694575.1 Actinomycetota bacterium
CACCGAGATCCACGCCCTGCGGCTGATGACGCTTCATGCGGCGTGGAAGATGGACCGGGAAGGCTCCTCCGCGGCGCGGAAGGAGATCTCGATGATCAAGTTCTGGGGGAGCAAGGTGCTCCACGACGCGATAGACCGGGCCATCCAGGTGCACGGGAGCCTCGGTTTCACCACCGACCTGCCGCTTGAGGCGATGTACCGGGCGGCGCGCGCGGGAAGGATCTACGACGGACCGGACGAGGTGCACCGCATGACCGTCTCGCGGCAGATCCTCAAGGGCTTCGATGCGGTGGACGTGCCGACCGAGCACATCCCGACGCGCCGCGACGAGGCTCAGCGCAAGTTCGCGTGGCTCCTCGAGGAGGCGACGGCGAACCTCTAGGGCTTGCCCTTCGGCTTCTCGTTGTGGTGGCCCTTCTTCAGGCCGGGGCCGTCGTCTCCCTCGGCATCGACGTCATCGTCCTCGACGGCGTTCAGTGGCTTGCCGCACGGCGAATGTGCGGCATCGCGCCGAGGGCGGTCCTCTGTCCCCGACACGTACTGACCGTGGTTGCCCTCGAACCCGTCCGGACATCCTTCCGTGGACCGACCGGTGCCCGTAACGCCGCTCGACCCCGTCGGGTCACCGGCGTCGTCGTCGGCCGACGTCTCGGGGTCGGTATCGAGGAGGGTGTCCCCGGTCTCGAGCGCCTGGACCGGGCTGCCTTCACCGGCGAGCCGACCGGGCGGATCGGGCGGGGAGCCGTCACCGGCGGCGTAGGCGAGCCCCCCGACCGTCATCGAGACGGCGAAGACGGGCACGAGAAGCCTCCTCATCGGCAGCAGCATGCGGACCTCCCTGGAGGGGCGGAGTCGGGTTCGTCTCGTGGATGTCATCGCTGCATCGGTCGGCAGGGGTACGTCCTGAGCCCGACCAGGCGGGACGTCCTTGTCGGGTCGCAGCATCTGGGCGACACTGCGGGATAGATGAGACTTCCTCGACACCTGGCGATCGCCGTAGTCGTCGGACTGCTGGCTCTGTTCATGCCTGCGCCCGCGCGCGCGGCAACCGCCTCGGACGTCGAGAGAGCCCTGCTGGACAGGATCAATGCCGGGCGCTCGGCTCAGGGCCGCGCCGCCCTGCGGTCCCACGCAGGACTCAAGGCCATCGCAAGGGGCTGGTCCAAGACGATGGCTGCGTCGAACGACCTCGACCACGGCAACGCGGGCGCACGCGTCGCGAACACGTCGCCCGTTGTGGCCGAGTCCAACGGCAACCCCGACGACGGCTTCGCCGGATGGTGCGAGAACATCGCGTGGAACTCCCTCGCACAGAGCACTTCGGCCGACCAGGTCGCACAGATGTTCTACAACCAGTGGTTCAACTCAACCTCCGGACACAAGGAGTGCATGCTCAGCCTGAACCCGACGAACTTCGGGCAGAACGTCGCCGGCGTCGGCGTCTTCTACGACTCGGCCGACGGCAGGTGGTGGGCAACGTTGGATGCCGCCAAGGACAACAATCCCCCGGACCCGAACTGGGTGAGGTACGAGCAAAGCTCGTCCACGGTGACGAGCTCGGGAACGTGGACGACGCATGCCACACCCGCCGTCAGCGGGGGAAGCTACGGCCGTTCCACGACCACCGGCTCGTCCTCGAGATTCTCGTTCACAGGCAACGGCGTGCGATGGATCGGGATGAAGGGCTCGACGGGCGGTGATGCGGAGGTTCGTCTCGACGGCGGCCCGCCACAGATCGTCGACCTCTATGCAGCGAATACCCGGTTCGGGATGAAGCTCTACGAGCGCACCGGTCTCGCGAACGCCTCCCATACCCTCGAGGTGGCCGTGAGGGGAACGAGGAACGGGAGCTCGAACGGTTTCCGGGTGTGGGTGGACGCGTTCGAGCGCCGCAAGTAGCGGAGCTACCGCCAGCGGGACGCCGGCCGCGCCGCCGCTTCGCCGCGGGCCCATACCCGTCGCCAGCGGGCAGCCTCCGGACCGTAGTGCTCGCCGTCCGCACCTCTGAGTGAGGTCCACCAGTCGGTCGTCGCCTCGTCGGCGAGGCGGTGGAGCGCTTCCTCGAGCCGCGAGTGGAGAGCACGAGCGTCTTCGCCCTCGGCCGGGATGAGCGGATCGCCTATCAAGACGTCCGCGTGCCCCCGTCGCAATCGTCTCGCCCCCTTGGGCAGGAGGTGCTCGGTTCCCGTTATCCACATCGGCACTACAGGCCGCTTCGCCTTCGCCGCGATGAACGCGGCGCCGGGCTTGAGCTCCTGGAGCCAGCCGTCGGGTGACCGTCCGCCTTCGGGGAACAGGATGAGATTCCAGCCTTCCTCGACGAGCCGTACGGCCAGCCGCGCCGACGCCGCGCTGGCGCGCTTGCGCTCGACGGGAAAGGCACCGATGACGAGCGCCGCCAACGTTCCTCGCACCTTGCCCTTGAAGAAGTAGTCGGCGGCGCCGCCGACGGCGACGCGGTGTCTCCAAT
>JBOGXL010000243.1:0-2235 GCA_050694575.1 Actinomycetota bacterium
TCGTGGTCGCCGACGCTCAAGCCGTAGAGCTTGATCGGGTTGTCGGCCGTGTGGACGACACCGGCTTCCTTGGGGATCACCTCGCCGACGTCCACGGGCCGGCGATCGATGAAGGCGTGGAAGTGGCCGCTGTCTCCCGACTCGTCGCCGTCGGCCTTCACGATCTCGATCCCTTGGACGTTCGCCTCCATCGACACGACGTTGCCTTCGACGGTGTCCGGTGGGTCGGCGATCTCCATCGACTGTTCCGGCTCCTGCGCGCACGCGGCGGCCAACAGAGCGAGAACGAACGCCACGGCCAACCCTCGGATCATCGAACGCACGCCTGCCTCCTTGAGATCGAGAGCTCCTTCCTTTATATCATCCGTTCGCCTGACTCAGCCGTCGCCGAGGATGTTCGGGAGATCGGTCGGCTCCGGGCCGGACCTCGGCCCCGCCTCGTCGGCGAGGCGGCGCAGGCCTTCGATCAGACCGTCGACGAACCGTCCGGTGGCGAAGAGCGGAGTCATGGTCTGGATCGCCCGCGCGCACGCTTCGTCCGGGAGCCGGTCCCGTACCGGTGGCGCCGTCACGATCTCCACCTGTCGTCGGTCGGGCGCGACGAGCAAGAGGACGGACGGTCGCTCGTGCAGGCCGGCCTCGACGAACAAGCTCTCCGCGCGGGCTCGTGCATCTTCGTCGCCGGCCGGGCCGAGGTACACACAGAACTGGAGCCCCGTCTGCAGCTCGGCGTCCCCGACGGCGCGATCGACGGCTCGTCGGTCCCGGCGCGACAGGATCGTCGGCCGATCACCACCCACCGCTCGCTCCTCCCCCACCCGAACCCCCGCCTCCTCCTCCACCGAACCCGCCTCCGCCGAAGCCCCCGCCGCCGAACCCGCCACCGGTTGACCCGCCTCCCCAACCGCTGCCCAGGAAGATCGGGAACAGGCTGAAGTCGCGCCGCCCGCGTCCCCGGCCCCCGCGGCGGTTGCGCCGGTTGACCGCGGACAGGATGAACAGGAACGGGATGATCCCGAAGATGAGTGGGAAGAACGAGTCGTTGGAGTCGTCCGGCTCGGCCTCGAGCGCGGGCGGTGCCACGGCTTCGCTATCACCGAGTGCGACGCGGATGGCATCGGTGCCGGCTTCGATGGCTCCGGCGCGATCTCCGGCGCGCATCCTCGGCTCGATCTGCTCGCGAACGATCCTTCCGGCCTCGAGGTCCGTGAGGTCTGCTTCCACGCCGAAGCCGACCTCGATCCGGATGGCCCGTTCCTGCATCGCGATGACAAGCAGGACGCCGTTGTCCTCGTCCTTCTCCCCGACCCCCCACGCGTCGAAGAGGTCCTCGGCGTAGTCCTCGATCGAGCTCTCGCCGATCGTGTCCACTACGGCTACCGCGATCTGGTTGGTCGACCGGCGCTGGTAGTCCAAGAGCACCTCGCTCACGCCGGCCTCGGTGTCGTCGGGGATAGCGTCGGCGGCATCGACGACGGGGGCCGAGAAGCGAGGGAAGTCCTGCGCGATGGCCGGCGTCGCGACGAATACCAAGATGAGCGCGGCGAGCCAGATGGGGGCCCGGCCCCTGGTCACTACGGTGACGGCGTCAGGCCGCTCTCGAGGTCGACGCTCGGGGCGCCGCGTGCCTCGGCCGCGGCTTCGAACAGCGGCTTGCGGTCGAAGCCGAAGATCCCCGCGATGATGTTCCGCGGGAACTGACGGATCTGCACGTTGTACTCCGTGACGGAGCCGTTGTAGTCCCGGCGCGACTGGTTGACCCGGTTCTCGGTGCCCTCGAGCTGCACCTGGAGGTCACGGATGTTCTCGTTGCTGCGCAGCTGCGGAAAGGCCTCGAAGATCAGCAGCAACCTCGCCAGGGAGCTCTCGACCTGTTGGGACGCCTCGGCCTTCTGCTCGACGGTTCGGGCGCCCGCGTACTGAGTCCGTGCGCGTGCGATCTCGCCGAACACCGCCTGCTCCTGGTTCAACGCACCTCGCACGGCGCTGACGAGATTCGGGATGAGGTCGTTGCGACGCTGGAGTTGCGCGTCGAGATCGGCGAAGGTCTGGTCCACCGTCGCTTCCTGACCGACGAGCCTGTTGTAGGCGCCGACCAGCGGCAGGACCACGAGCAGCAGAACACCGACGACGATCCCCACGGGGATCAGCCAACGAGGCCTGTTCACGGAACCGATGCTAGCGTTTCGCCGACTTCCCGGTGGTCGTGGTCTTCCGCAGCGCACCGGGCTTGGA
>JBOGXL010000244.1:0-2433 GCA_050694575.1 Actinomycetota bacterium
GAAGACGGAGGCGCTTCGCCGCGGACGCCATGCGGTCGTCGAAGGTCGCGATCTCCACGTCCACGCGCTGTTCGTGGAGGTACCAGGCCGACGCGAGATGCAGCGCGTCGAGCGTCCGGACGCGAACCGGGAACGGTTCCAGCGCGCGAGCCAGTACGACGGGCGACATCTCGAGGAACGAGATCCGTCCGAGAAGCTCGCGGATCGCTTCTCCGTGGGTCACCGCGAAGCCACCGTCGTTGACTCGTGTCCACGTCTCGTATTGCGTCAAGCGGCTGGTGATCAGCGACCCGTGCCACATGGCTGCGGGAGGACGCCGATCTTCGGACAACGCTTGCGCGAGGACGACGGACGTGTCGACGTAGATCATCGGTCGCGTCGATCGTCGTCGAGTCCGGCCAGGATCTCGCGGAGCGGGGCGGCGCCGGTCGTGGCCGGCGGATCCCCAGGACCGAAAGCGGCCGGCGTGATCGATCCATCGCGGACGGCCTGCGCGAGGATGGTGTCGGAGATCGTTTCGGCCCGCGTCTCGCGCGGGGGGACGAGCTCGGCGACGACGCGCTCGCGGTCGGTGATGAGGATCGTTTCGCCCGCGGCCGCACGCCGGACGTACTCACTCAGCTTGTTCTTGAGGACCTTGAGGCCGACAGCGATCATGGCCTATAGTAGCTTCTAGAGGCTACCTTAGTCACCACACACAATCGGCGCCGGGCTCCGGTTCGTCCTCGGTGGAGGCCTCCACCTCTTCGACCCGCCCCACCCGACCGAGAACCTACGCCTGGTCGACAAGAGCGTGGCCGAACGGCGTGGTCCAGCTCCGCTACGAAGTCGTCGGCGCGTAGGGCACCCTGGTCTAAATCCCAGGGCTCCCAGTGACCGGTCGTCATCGGGCCGCCTGGAACGAAACCCAGGACGACCGCGAAATCCGGAAATTCGGGATGAAGCGAGAGTCGAAGTATTAACCCGTCTGGTGTAGAGGCGCATGGTCGTTTCTGTGCTCGGCCTCACTCCGGAACTAACAGCCGGCGGCCGCGGGGCTTGACGGCTGAGTCTCGGCGAGATAGTTTCCACATTAGTTAATTAGCTGGCCTGGAAACTAAGGACGACCCACGCAGTGACGACAGCAGTCGACGAGGAACGCCTTAGCGACACCTTCGCCGCGCTCGCCAATCCAACCCGTCGCGCGATCCTGACCCGGCTCGCCGAAGGCGCAGCGACCGTCAACGAGCTCGCCCAGCCGCTCGCGCTGACCCTCCCGGCCGTTTCGAAGCACATCAAGGTTCTCGAGCGCGTTGGCTTGATCGTTCGCGGCCAGCAGGCTCAGTACCGGCCATGCGCGCTGGATGCCGCACCGCTTCGAGAGGTTGCCACGTGGGCCGAACAGTACCGAGCGATCTGGGAAGCCCGTTTCGACCGGATGGACGACTACCTAAAGGAACTCCAATCGAAGACAAGAGGAGGCAAAGACGATGCCTGACGGTGACCGCGTGATCGTCGAGCGGTACTTCGATGCTCCGGCCGATCTGATCTGGCGGATGTGGACGGAGCCTGAGCACTTCAAAGCTTGGTACGGACCAACCGGCGCATCGATCCCTATCGCGAAGATGGATGTGCGGGTCGGCGGCACTCGTTCGGTGTGCATGGAGATGCAGACCCCGGATGGTGCGATGCAGATGTGGTTCGCCGGGGAGTATCTCGAGGTCGTGCAGAACGAACGGCTCGTGTACACAGAGTCGATGTCAGACGAGCACGGGAATGTGCCCGACGCGAGCACGCCCGGTGGAAATCCGACGACGGAAGTCCGGGTGGAGCTCGAGCACATCGAAGGTCGCACGAAGCTGGTCATGACGCACATCGGTATCCCGAGCGACTCGCCCGGTGCGCAGGGGTGGACGATGGCCTTCGACAAGCTCGAGTCGTACGTCGCGAGCTTGTGAGTTCCAAAAGCGGGGTAGAGGCCGAGTCACACCCTCGTCTTTGTAGAGGCCAGAGGACGCGGTGCGAAACCATGGACAGAAGCAAGACGGTTCGAGTCCAGGCGGTAGCGCTACGAGACCCATCCCTCGAGCGACGAAACGCCGTCCTCTCGCCAGCCTTCACACCGGTCGAGGTGATCGAGGAGCCGGAGGAACTCGAGCTTCGCGGCATTGCCCATGCCGTGGAGCTGGTCGAGGGCGGTGACGAGCTGGTCGGTGGTGAACTGCTCAGACACGAACACATCTGGTAGTGACACGAAAAAGTCAGGCGGGACGGTTTCTTGGCCTCGGCGCCGCCGGCTATCTCGGCGCGATCTTCTCCGTCAGCCGGGGACGAGGTGAACGGGGGCCGGTAGCTGCTCGGACGTCGTGACCAGCGAACGTCCGTCCCGGGTGTAGGCGATGGCTTCGCCTTGCCGAGTCCGAGGCAAGGGGATCCGAAGAGGACGCCGGCGCA
>JBOGXL010000245.1:0-11879 GCA_050694575.1 Actinomycetota bacterium
CCGCTCGAAGACATCGTCCTCACGGGTGGGGGATCGCTCATCGCCGGCCTGGCCGAGCGTCTGAGCTCGGCGGTAGGTGTCCCGGTCAACCACGGTCACCCTTTCGATCACGTTCCCGTCGATCGAAACGATGTGTCGGAGAAAGAGATGTCGATCGCCGAACCATTCCTGGGCGTGGCCGTGGGGCTCGCGCTCGCTGAGAACGGAGGATAGTGGTGGCTCTCGCAACACGCCCACGAAAGCCAGAAGTAGGCGTCAACCTGCTTCCGCCGCAGATCAGGTCGGAGCAGCGTAAGCAGCGCACGTATCGCACGGTTGTCATAGGCGTAGTCGTCTTCGGTGTTCTTCTGCTGGCGGTCACCGCCGTTCAGCGGCTGCAGATCAGCGGCAAGGAGAACACGCTCCGGGAACAACGAGCGCAAGCCGCGTCGCTGCAGGGCCGCGTCGAGGAGTTGCGTGAGTTCGAGTCAATGCAGAACACGATCGACGAGAACCGCAAGATCCTCTCGACGGCACTGCGCAACGACGTGTCGTGGGCCCGATTCCTGGACGATCTCGACACCTCGATCCCGGCGGACGCCTGGGTCACCGGTCTCACCCTGAACGCCAAGGCCGACCAGACGCCCATGGGCGACTCGTCGCTCGGCACCGCGCAATACCAGGGCTACGTCCTCTCCTTCCCGGGGCTCTCGGGATGGATGAACAAGATGGAAGACCTCGACGGGCTCCAGTTCGTGTACCTGTCGACGGGCAACAAGGTGGATCTGGCGGGACGGAAGGTCGTGAACTTCACGGCTACGGCCCACCTCACCCAATCGATGCTGTCGGGCCGTTGTCAACAGGAGGGCGCCCAGTGTCCATGAAGAAGCGTTTCGTCTCGCTCGGTCTCGTCAGCGCGCTCGTAACCCTCGTCTGGTTCGTCGCGGCGTTCCGTCCGGCGCAGTCCCGGCTCGGCGCCCTCAACGACGACGTCGCAGCGACGCGCCAAGAAGTCGCCGCGCTGCAGGCGAGGCTGGAGAAGTTGCTCCAGCTGAAGGGCAACGAGCCTGTCGTGCGTGCCGAGGCCGCGCGCATGGCCACGGCGCTGCAGAAGGAGGAGCCGAAGGTCCAAGACGTCATCATCCAGATCCAGGACGCGGCGAACTCGGCGGGTATCGACTTCCTGACGATCACGCCGAGCCTCCCGGCCGTGCCGCCGGAAGCAGCGGCGGCCGCCACGGCGCCGACGACCGCGACGACACAAGGTCAGGCAGCGCCCCCGACGCCGGCGCCCGCGACTCCGGCGCCGAACGCCGACGCTGCTGCGGCCGCCACAGGCGCGGACCCCGTCGCCAAGCTTCGTTCCATCGACATGCAGATCAAGGCCGAGGGTGCGTTCTTCGAGATGGAGCAGTTCGTGCTCAGGCTCGAACAGCTCGCTCGCGCCCTGCGCATAGACGACCTGTCGCTCACCACGAGCGAGCAGGGCGGCGCGACGCGGATCGGGGCCGCAATGAAGGTTCGGATCTTCATGCTGGCGCCGCAGGCCGCCGTCGCGGCGCCTGCGCCATCGACTCAAGCGACATCGGGGAGCTAAGCAGCCATGGCCAAGCTTCGTGCACCTGTACCGCACGTCCGGAAGTCTGTGTTGGTGTTCGGCGGCCTCGTGCTCGGCGTAGCCCTCTTGGGCTTCGTCCTGGTGAGCGTCGTCGGCGGCGGAGGCGGCGAGTCCGCCGCGCCCAACGCCTCGCCCAACGCCTCGCCGGGGATCACCCGGCCGAGCCCGTCGGGTCCGTCCAACGGCAACTCCGCCGCACCCAAGCTTCGCGACGGGGGAACCGACCCGTTCAGGCCGCTCGTCGTCGCCGCGGCGGCGGGGGCAGCCCCCGCTCCGGCAGCAACGCCCGAGCCGGCGGCGGCGTCCAGCCCCGAGGCGATCCTGCTCGAGGTGCTGTCGGTGGACAAGGGCGTCGCCGACATCCGCGTCGACTCGAACCTGCACGAGGACGTGAAGGCCGGGGCGCAGCTCTCCGGCGGCTTCGTTCTCGAGGCGATCTCGGGTGAGTGCGCGTACATCGCGCGGTCGCCGGAGCGCTTCCGGGTCTGCGAAGGCGAACGCTTCCTCAAGTAGTCACCCGCAAGCGGAGCCGAGGCGGTCAACGGGCGCGTCGTAGACTGCCTCCATGGGCGCCCTGCGCTACCTGACGGCAGGGGAGTCTCACGGTCCGGCGCTGACGGTCATCGTCGAAGGCCTCCCGGCGGGGCTGTCTGTGACTCCCGACGACATCTCGGCCGAGCTCGCGCGCCGCCGGCAAGGTTACGGACGCGGCGCCCGCATGAAGCTCGAAGCCGACGAGCTCGAGGTCCTCGGTGGGGTCCGGCACGGCAAGACCCTCGGCAGCCCCGTCTCGGTAGTGATACGCAACACAGAATGGGAGAAGTGGTCGACGGTGATGTCGGTGACGCCGACGGACGGGCACGTCGACCCCTTGACGCGGCCGCGGCCCGGACACGCCGATCTGGCGGGGATCCAGAAGTACGGCCACCGTGACGCTCGCAACGTCCTCGAGCGAGCCTCGGCGCGTGAGACCGCGGCGCGGACCGTGGCCGGCCTGCTCGCGAAGCTGCTCCTGGCCGAGGTCGGCGTCCGGTTCGTCGGCCACGTCGTGGGCGTCGGAGGGGTCCAGAGCGCGTCGTCGGACGTGCCGACGCCCGCCGACATCGCTCGGATCGAAGGGTCGCCCGTCCGCTGCTTCGATCCGGGGGCCGAAGCGAAGATGATCGAGGCCATAGAGGCGGCGAAGAGCGACGGCGACACGCTCGGGGGGATCTTCGAGGTGGTCGTACACGGTGTTCCGCCCGGCCTCGGCTCCTACGTCCATTGGGATCGCAAGATCGATGGGCGGCTGGCGCAGGCACTGCTGTCCATCAACGCCATGAAAGCCGTGGCGATAGGTGACGGCTTCGAGGGCCACGCCGTGCGTGGGTCGGATGCGCACGACGAGATCCTCTGGGACGAAGACGCCGGCTACCATCGCGCGAGCAATCGCGCAGGGGGCGTCGAAGGGGGCGTCACGACGGGCGACCCGTTGCGTGTGCGCGTGGCGATGAAGCCTCTGTCGACGCTGCGGAAGGCTCTGCGGACCGTAGACATCGAGACGAAGGAAGACGCGATAGCCATTGTCGAGCGCACGGACACATGCGCG
This sequence comes from Actinomycetota bacterium, assembly GCA_050694575.1. GTDB lineage: Bacteria > Actinomycetota > JAICYB01 > JAICYB01 > JAICYB01 > JBOGXL01. The sequence goes on from JBOGXL010000245.1 coordinate 3,186, forward strand.
GTTCCTTCGGCCTGCGTCATCGGCGAGGCAGCCGTCGCCTTCGTGCTTGCCGACGCGGCGCTCGAGAAGTTCGGCTCGGACTCCATCCCGGAGTTCGCCGCCACGCACCAGGCCTGGCTCGAGACGCTCAAGAAGGCCTAGCGTTGCCCAGCACCGGGTCGGCTCCGACGGGCAACATCGTGCTGGTCGGCTTCATGGGGTCTGGCAAGAGCGAGGTAGGCCGGAGCTTGGCCGAACGCACGAAGAGGAAGCTCGTCGACATCGACTCGCTCGTGGAGGCCGAGGGCGCTTCGATCGCCGAGATCTTCGCGGCCGAAGGAGAGCGTGGTTTTCGGCGCCGTGAGCGCAGGACTATCGAACGCGTCAGCCGAGCCCGAAACGCCGTCATCGCGACGGGCGGCGGGGCCGTCCTGGACGCGGCCAACGTGCGCAACCTCAAACGATCGGGCGTGGTCGTGTACCTCAAGACGGGCGTCGACGAGCTCGTCCGGCGGTTGGAAGGTACCGACCGTCCGTTGCTGCGTCCGGCCGAGGGCCCTCCCACCCGCACGGAGCTGCGTAAGCGCGTCGGCAGCCTCCTCGCGGACCGGACGCCCCTCTACGAAGGGGCGTCCGACCACGTGGTGGCGTGTGAGGGACGCCGGCCGGCCGAGGTGGCCGACGAGATCGTCCGGCGGCTCGAACAAGTCGCCGACACCTCGGCGGAGACGGCGAAGGTCCGGCGGGTGCGGGTGGCAACATCGTCTCCCTACAGCGTCGTGGTGGGGCGCGGCCTGCTCGGACGCCTTCCCGAGCTCGTCAAGCTGCCCGCGGGGGCCGAGAAGGTCTGCCTCGTTTCGCACCCGCGCATCCGGCGGCTCTGGGGAGCCGCGCTCGAACGCTCGTTCAAGGGACGGCGGGTCGCGCCGACGTGGTGGACCTTCCCCGAAGGTGAGGAGCGCAAGACGATAGAGACGGCCGCCCGCCTGGTACGGGCCATGGCCAAAGCCGGGCTCCACCGCGGGGACGTCGTTGTCGCGCTCGGAGGAGGTGTGGTCGGTGACCTGGCCGGGTTCGCGGCGTCGACGTACGCCCGCGGCGTGGCGTTCGTCCAGGTGCCGACGACGCTCCTGGCGATGGTCGACGCGGCCATCGGCGGGAAGACCGGCGTCAACCTCCCGCAGGGCAAGAACCTCGTCGGCACTTTCCATCAGCCCCTCGGCGTCGTCGCCGATGTCGACGTGCTGACGACCCTGCCTGAGCGTGAGCTTCGCGGAGGCCTGGCCGAGGTCGTGAAGTACGGCTTCATCGCCGACCCCCCGTTGGCCGAGCTCGTGGTGCGTGAACGCGACGAGATCCTCGAGCGCCGAGCGGACCTCGAGACGCTCGTGGCGCGTTGTGCACGCACGAAGGCGAGCATCGTGGCCGCCGACGAGCGCGAAACGGGCCGGCGCGCTGTGCTGAACTACGGACACACGCTCGGACACGCTCTCGAGGGCTTGTCGGTCGCTGGTCGCCTCCGAGGCGGGCAGAAGCTTCATCATGGAGAGGCGATCGCGATAGGGATGGTGTACGCGGCCGCGGTCTCGCAGTTGGCCGGGCGTGTCGCGGGGGATCTCGTGGCGGATCACCGGCGCGTCCTCGAGGCGGTCGGTCTCCCCACCGGTATCGACGGTGTGGGATGGAGCGAGGTGCGTGAGCGTATGGGGATGGACAAGAAGTACGCGAAGGGGGTGCGTCTCGTGATCCTCGAAGGATTGGGGAAGCCCGTCGTGCGGACCGTCCCGGAGAAGACACTGAAGCGGGCCTTCGCGGAGGTGTCGTCGTGAGATTCCTCGTCGTTCACGGGCCGAACCTCAACCTCCTGGGCTCCCGGGAGCCCGAGGTCTACGGCACCACCACTCTCGACGAGATCGACTCCTCACTCGCGAAGGCTGCGGCCGACGACGGTCATGACATCGAGACTTTCCAGTCCAACCATGAAGGTGAGCTCATCGACAAGCTGCAGCAGGCCGGGGACGAGGCCGACGGTGTGCTGCTGAATCCCGGCGGGTTCACGCATACCTCGGTGGCCTTACGGGATGCGGTGCAGGCGCTGGCCGTGCCGGTGATCGAAGTTCACCTGTCGAACATCTACGCTCGCGAGGAGTTCCGACAGCACTCCGTCCTCTCGGGCGCGTGCGTAGGCGTCATCTCCGGCTTCGGAGCGCGGTCCTACCTGCTCGGGCTCGAAGCGTTGATCGGGCTCACGGAGAGCCGATGAGCGTTTTCGCCGATCGACGCGAACGAGTCCATCAGCGGTTGGGCGAGGATGTCGAAGCACTTTTCGTGACGGCGCCGGTGAATGTGCGGTATCTGACGGGATTCACCGGCTCGAACGGACAACTTCTCCTCGACGCGAAGCCGATCTTCTTCACGGACGGTCGTTACGACGAGCAGTCGACTACGCAGGTTCCGGATCTGGAGCGCTTGATCTATGCGGGTGACAGGAAGATGACCGATCTCCTCGGACCGGTGCTCGCCGACCGGGGCACCCGGCGGCTGGGTGTCGAGGCGGCGCACACGACGCTGTCGTCGTTCGAGAAGTGGCACGCAGCCCTCAGCGACATCGAGCTCGTCCACGTCTCCGAGGCGGTGGAAGCCGTTCGAGCAAGAAAGGACGAGGTCGAGATCGCGGCCATCCGCCGGGCACAGGGCATAGCCGAGGCGGCCGTGTCGTCGGTCCTGCTTGCCTGGGAGAACGGGACGGAGGCCGATCTGGCGCTTGCGCTCGAGCTCGAGATGCGAACGGGCGGTGCCGAAGGCGTCGCCTTCGAGGTGATAGTTGCGACTGGTCCGCACTCGGCGCTCCCGCACGCGAGCCCGCGGCGAGAGCGAGCCGACCTCGACGAGATACTGCTGATCGACATCGGCGCGAAGGCGGATGGGTACTGTTCGGACATGACGCGCACGTACCTCGGCCCCCACGCGCCCGAAGCGCTCTCGGGCGCCCACGACGCTGTGCTGAGGGCGCTCGAAGCGGGGTGCGCTGCCGTACGCCCGGGGAAAAGGACGTCGGACGTCGACCGCGCAGCGCGTGAGGTGTTGGAGAAGGAAGGTCTCGGCGACCGTTTCGTGCATTCGACTGGGCACGGCGTCGGGCTCGACATCCACGAGTCCCCGTCGCTGACGATCTCGGCCGAGGACGTCCTCGAGCCGGGAATGGTGGTGACCATCGAGCCGGGCGTGTACCTGCCCGGTGTCGGAGGTGTGCGCGTGGAAGACCTGCTCGTGGTGACCCAGGACGGCGCGGAGAATCTCACCACTCTCGATCGTGGATCGAAGTTTCGCGAAGCGGGGTGGTCCTAAAAGTGGCAGAGAACGTCAATACGAACGACCTGCGCCGGGGGATGGTCGTCGAGCTCCCGGACGGGCTCTTCCAGGTGATCGAGTTCCAACACCACAAGCCTGGGAAGGGTCAGGCGATCGTCCGGACGAAGATCCGCAACCTTCGCTCGGGTGCCGTGGTCGACAAGACCTTCAACTCGGACACGAAGGTGGCGGTCGCGCGACTCGATCGACGTGAGATGCAGTACCTCTACCGAGAGGGCGACCGGTACGTGTTCATGGACAACGAGTCCTACGAGCAGTCGGCGATCGACCCGCAGCACATCGATGATGAGGTCGGTCGGTTCCTGATCGAGGGGCTGACCGTGATAGTGGCGACCCACCAAGGATCGCCCGTCTCCGTCGAGTTGCCCACGACCGTCGACCTGCGAGTGACGAAGACCGATCCCGGTCTCAAGGGCGACAGGCAGTCGGCGGGCACGAAGCCGGCCACGGTCGAGACCGGTGCGACGTTGAATGTCCCGCTCTTCGTGGACGAGGGCAACGTCGTGCGCATCGATACGCGCACCGGCGCCTACGTCACGCGCGTCAAGGGCTGAGATGTCCCGGCGCGCCGCACGTGTGGCGGCCGTCGAGATCCTCTACGCGGCCGACATCCGAGGCGTCGAGGCCGTCGCCCTCCTGGCCGAACGACCAGACGCCGGCGATTACACAGAGCTCCTGGTCCGCGGCGTGAGCGAGTGTGTCGCCGAGCTGGACGTGTTGCTTTCGAGCCATGCTCACTCGTGGCCGCTCGAGCGCATGTCGCCCGTGGACCGCAACGTCCTGCGCGTGGGGGTCTTCGAGCTCCGCCTGGGGGAAGTGCCGCCCGCCGCCGTTATCGACGAAGCGATCGACATCGCGAAGCGGTTCTCGGGTGAGGACGCCGGCCGGTTCGTGAACGGCGTCCTGGACGCCGTGCGTCAGGAGCTCGCGGGCGCCGGTGGCGGCGAAGGAGGTTCCGTCGGTGGCTCGGACGGTGGCGGTGCTGGAGGCGGCGGTGCTGGAGGTGGCGGTGCTGGAGGTGGCGGTGCGGGAGGTGGCGGTGCGGGAGGTGGAGCGGCGGGTACCGCCGGGGCCGGCCACGGGGACGGCCGAGGGGGAGGCGAAGAGATCTCGAGACGCTCCGCGGGTGGCGGAGGACCCGGAGCGGGAACGGGCACGGCCGGCGGCGGCGCCGGTGCGCGACGCGAGAGCCTGTAGAGAGCCGCCAGTCCCGCGGAGGCGAAGGCCAGGCCCGCCCACTGGCTCCCCGAGAACCCGAAATACACGGACTCGATCAGCTCTCGGTTGCGCGTGAAGTCGATGAGGAAACGCTGCGCCCCGTACCAGAGCGCGAAGGTGGCGAAGAGGGTTCCCGGGCGCCGGTTCCGTCGCCCTATCGTGTAGATCACGGCCAGCAACACCAGAGCGCCGATCAGATCGTAGAGCGCGGTGTGGTGGACGACGGCGCCCGGCACGTAGGTGGGCGGACCGTAGCCCGGCGCGATCTCGCCGGCGGCCGGGATCTTGTAGCCGAGGAAGAAGTCGGTCCGCCGGCCCAGGTGGTCGGCGATGATGATGTCGCCGATCCGTCCGATGATCACACCAACGACGAAGCCCGGCGCGGCCGCGTCCAGGGCCACCGGGATGTTCAGCCCCTTGCGACGCAGATAGCTCAGGCCGAAGAGCAAGCCGCCGACGAAACCGCCGAACATCGTCAGTCCGCCCTCCCAGACGGCCAGGATGTCGCGGAGCGTCTGGTAGTCGTCGAGGTGTCCGAGTACGTAGAAACCGCGGGCGCCGATGATCGCGCCGAGGGCGCCCCAGGTGACCGCGTTGTAGATCTCGGTGCGAGGGATGCCGCGTGGCTCGGCCCGGCGGGCCATCAGGTAGGCGCCGGCGAAGAATCCGAGAGCCGTGCCGACCCCGTGGGGAGACACCGGGCCGATGCGCTGGATGGGCTCGTACGTGATCGCTGCCAGCAGGACGTCCATATCGCGGACGAGACTACCCGTTGTGACCGTCGCAGGGTGGTGTTACCTTCGTTGGGCAGCGTCCTTTAATGGCTCGTCCGGTGAGGCGAGGAAGGAGCGCAGCTTGGTTCGAGATAGATCGACAACGCCTGCTCGGGGTCGTCCGGAAGGACGACGGAGCGGGCGTTTCCTTCGTCCGGGCCGGCCGTTGGTGGCGCACCGATGAGCGACCGCCCCACGCTCAAGGCGCGCGTCATGGAGAACACCGATCTCCGTCGCGCCACGACGCGGATCGCCCACGAGATAGTCGAACGCAACAGGGGGCCGAGGAATCTCGTCCTGGTCGGTATCCGCACCCGCGGAGCGTTGTGGACGCACCGGCTGGCCGCCGAGATCGCGCGCGTCGAAGGGTCGTCGCCGCAGACGGGCGAGCTCGACATCACTCTGTATCGGGACGACCTCGCGCGTCGCGGACCGTTGCCTGTGGAGCGCACCGACGTCCCCGATCTCGACGGCAAGGTCGTCGTGCTGGTTGATGACGTCTTCTACACCGGACGAACCGTCCGGGCGGCCCTGGACGCGATAACGGACCTCGGACGGCCGCAGGCCGTGCAGCTGGCGGTACTCGTCGATCGCGGGCACAGGGAGCTGCCGATGCGCGCCGACTTCGTCGGTCGCAACCTGCCGACGTCGGCGCGGGAAGAGGTACGGGTCCTGTTCGAAGAACTGGATGGAGTCGATGGGGTGGAGATCCATGAAGTCCGTGAAGACTGACGCGCGACATCTGTTGTCCATCGCCGACCTCGGCCGGGACGAGATCGACGGTGTGCTCTCGACCGCGGAGAGCTTCGAGGCGATAGGTGAACGTGAGATCAAGAAGGTGCCGACACTGCGCGGTCGCACAGTCGTGAACCTCTTCTACGAGGCTTCGACGCGCACGCGCGTGTCGTTCGAGATAGCGGCGAAGCGGCTGTCGGCCGACGTGATCAACGTCTCGTCGGCGGCGTCGAGCGTCGAGAAGGGCGAGAGCCTGCGCGACACGGCTCGCACCCTTCGGGCGCTGGGGGCGGATGCGATAGTGCTGCGCCACCCCGCCGCGGGCGCGCCCGCCTTCCTCGCGCGGCTCACCGATGCGTGTGTGATCAACGCGGGTGACGGCGCACACGAGCATCCGACGCAAGCTCTGCTGGATCTGTACACGATCCGGCGGCATTTCGGCCGAGTGGATGGTCTGCGGATCGGGATCATCGGTGACATCGCTCACTCGCGCGTGGCCCGCTCGGGGGCGATCGGGTTCAAGCGGATGGGCGCGGACGTCGTACTCATCGCTCCTCCGACGCTCCTTCCTCTCGGCGTCGACGCGTTCGGATGCCGTTGGACACACGACCTGGATGCCGAGATGGAGGGGCTGGATGTGGTGTACGTCCTGCGCATGCAGCGGGAGCGCCACCGCGAGCCGCTGCTGCCGTCCGAGCGCGAGTTCTGGGACGGCTACGCGCTGACCAACGAGCGGCTGGCGCGTACGCGTCCCGGCGCCGTTGTGATGCACGCCGGACCGATGAATCGCGGCGTCGAGATCGACTGGGAGGCGGCCGAGTCCGACGTCGCTCTGATCGAGGCCCAGGTGTCGGCGGGCGTCGCCGTGCGGATGGCGCTGATCTACCTGCTGATGGGCGGCCAGACGATGGGCGAGGTGTCGTCGTGATCCTGCTGCGCGGGGGCCGCGTGGTCGATCCCGTGAGCGACGTCGATCGATCGCTCGACGTGCGTATCGAAGACGAGACGATCGTCGAGGTCGGCGACAGGCTCTCGTCGGACGGCGGAGACGTCATCGACTGCTCCGGCACGGTGGTGGCACCTGGGTTCGTCGATCTCCATGTGCACCTCCGGGAGCCGGGCGGTGAGGATGCGGAGACGATCGAGAGCGGTTCGCGTGCGGCGGCTCTCGGCGGCTACGTCGCGGTTTGTCCGATGCCGAACACCGATCCGCCCCAGGCCTCGGGGTCGGTCGTCGAGTACGTCTGGCGCCGCGGGCGCGAGGTGGGACTCGTCGACGTCTGGCCGGTCGGTGCGATCACGGCCGGACGTGCCGGTCGAGAGCTGGCGCCCATGCGCGAGATGCGCTCGTCGGCGGCCGAGGTCCGCCTCTTCTCCGACGACGGCGATCCCGTGCCCACCGCTTCACTTCTCCGCCGAGCACTCGAGTACGCGCGTGCCTTCGACGGCGTGATAGTCGAGCACGCCGAAGATCCATCGCTGCGGGACGGTTTGATGCACGAGGGCCCGGTTTCGGCTCTCCTCGGCTTGCGAGGGATACCCGCGGAGGCCGAGGAGATCTGCGTCGCTCGCGACGTCGCCCTGACGCGGATGACGCGCGGCCGCCTGCACATCGCGCACGTCTCGACGGCGCAGGGCGCAGACGCGGTCCGACGCGCGAAGGCCGACGGCCTGGCCGTCACGGCGGAAGTGACGCCGCACCACCTGGCGCTGACCGACGAAGCCGTCCGGAGCTTCGATCCCACGTTCAAGGTGGCGCCGCCTTTGCGATCGGACTCACACGTCGCTGCGCTCAAGGCTGCCGTCGCGGACGGGACCATCGACGCGGTAGCCACCGATCACGCGCCCCACGCCATGCACCGCAAGGACCGGGAGTTCGAGTACGCACCGTGCGGCATGGTCGGCCTCGAGACGGCGTTGGGGGTGGTGCTCGCCGAGCTCGTCGAGCCCGGCTTCTGCACCCTCGGCCGCGCGGTCGAGCTCATGTCGAGCGGTCCCGCTCGGATCCTCGGCAAGCCGGGATATGGGGGCCCGGTCGCCGCAGGAGCTCCGGCGAACCTCGTGGTGTTCGACCCGGACACGGCGTGGACGGTCGACGCGGCGGCGCTCGCCTCCCGGAGTCGCAACACCCCCTTCGCCGGGCGCAAGCTGCGTGGACGCGTGGTTCATACGATGCTGCGGGGACGACTCACCGTCCGCGAAGGAGCGCTCACTTGACAGATGCGTTGTTGGTTCTCGCGGACGGGGCGATCTTCCACGGGCGCTCGCTGGGTGCGCGCGGCGAGAAGCTCGGTGAGGTCGTCTTCAACACGGGGCTGACGGGGTATCAGGAGGTTCTTACCGACCCCTCCTACCACGGACAGATCGTGGCGATGACGTATCCGCATCAGGGCAACTACGGCGTGAACGTCGCCGACGCCGAAGCGCCGCACCCGTGGGTGAGAGGATTCATCGTGCGCGCGGCGACCGAACGCCCCTCGTCGTGGCGAGCCGAGGAAAGCCTGCGGTCGTACCTGGAGCGACACGACGTGGTCGGCATCGAAGGCATCGACACGCGTCGGCTGACCCGGCGGTTGCGCGTGCACGGCGCGATGAGCGGGGGAGTGACGACGGAGGA
>JBOGXL010000246.1:0-2808 GCA_050694575.1 Actinomycetota bacterium
CTCTCGAGCCTTCGGATCCTCGGGTCGACCGGCGAGACGTGGAACACCGAGCCGTACGTGTGGTTCTCCGAGCGCGTCGGCGGCGGACGCTGTCCCGTCATCAACTTCTCCGGCGGCACGGAAGTCGGCGCGTGCTTCCTCTCGCCGACACCGGTGATGCCGTTGCGACCGTGCTCTCTCGGCGCTCCGTCGCTGGGGATGGCCGTCGACGTCTTCGGTTCGGACGGCCGGCCGATACGAGGGGAAGTGGGCGAGCTCGTGTGCACGAAGCCGTGGCCGGGCATGACGCGTGGGGTGTGGCGCGACCCGGACCGTTACATCGAGACGTACTGGTCGCGTTGGCCGGGCGTGTGGGTGCACGGCGACTGGGCGAGCGTCGACGACGATGGACAGTGGTTCCTCCACGGACGCTCCGACGACACGCTCAACGTCGCCGGCAAACGGGTGGGCCCGGCCGAGGTCGAGTCCGTCCTCGTCTCCGACCCGTCGGTCGTCGAGGCGGCCGTCGTGGGTATCCCAGACGACGTGAAGGGTGAGTCGATCTGGTGCTACGTCGTGCTCGCGCCGAACGCCAAAGCCACGGATGAGCTGCGGCAACAGCTGTCGGACCTCGTCGCCGACGACGTCGGCAAGGCGTTCAGACCCGGTGCGGTCCGCTTCGTGTCGGAGCTGCCGAGAACGCGCAACGCGAAGGTGTTGCGCCGAGCCGTTCGGGCGGTTGCCACGGGGAAGGATCCCGGCGATCTGTCCAACCTCGAGAACCCGTCCTCGCTCGAGGAGATCGCCAGCGGAGGTTCGTAAGGATGGCTCAGACGCGCATCACGCACCCGGAGAAGGTCCTCTTCCCGCGGGACGGCCACACGAAGGCCGACATGATCTCGTACTACGAGAGCGTCGCCGACGTCATGCTGCCGTACATGCGGGGCCATCCCCTCGCGATGCTCCGTTTCAACAAGGGCATCGATGGAGAGCAGTTCTTCCACAAGCAGGCGCCCAACTACTTTCCCGACTTCGTCGAGCGGGTTGAGCTACCCAAAGCGAAAGGAACGACGCGCTATCCCGTCTGCAACAACAAGGAAGCTCTGCTGTACATCGCCAATCACAACTGCATCGAATTCCACCTGGTTCCGGTCCGCGCCGACGATCTGGGGCATCCCGACCGGATGGTCTTCGACCTCGACCCGTCAACCGAGGACGTCGACGAGGTGAAAGAGGCGGCACGGTGGCTGCATGACCTCCTCGAGGAGGTCGGAGCCGCGAGCTACCTCATGACGAGCGGTTCGCGGGGGTTCCACATCTACGTGCCTCTGGATCGCAAGAGCAGCGTGGAGGATGTCGTGGAGTTCGCCGACGTGGTCGCGACGGTTCTCGTCTTTCGGCATCCGGACACACTGACCACCGAGTTCTCGAAGGAGGATCGTGGATCGCGGATCTACGTCGATGTCGCACGGAATGCGCCGGCGCAGCACGCCGTCGCTCCGTACTCGCTGCGCGCCCGCGACGGTGCTCCTGCGGCCACACCCATTGACTGGAGCGAGCTCGATGACGACAACCTCGGGCCGCGCACCTTCACGCTTGGAACGCTGCCAGGTCGGCTCGCCGAACAGGGAGACGCCTGGAAGGGGATCTGGGACCGCCCGTCGTCGCTCGCCGCTCTGCGCCGCAAGCTGCGGCGCTTGGCTCCCACCTAGGCGCCTGGCGTATCGTTCGCGGGGCGTACACGACACAAGGGGTGACACATGCCAGCGCTTTCGTCCGATCTCGTCGGTCTGAAGGGAGCTCCCAGCGAGTACTCGTGGAACTCGAAGGACGCGATGCTCTACGCCTGCGGTGTCGGTGCGCGTCCCTACGAGGACGTCGATTTCCTCTTCGAGGGCAAGGGTCCCAAGGTGCTGCCTACTTTCTGCGTCATCGGCGGCATGGCGGGCATGGGTGTCATGGGGCAGATCGAAGGGATCAACCCCGCGCTCATCCTGCACGGCGGTGAGGCGATCACGCTGCACCGCGAGCTCCCGCCGGACGCGAAGGTGACGCTCGAAGGCGAAGTCACCGAGATCTGGGACAAGGGCCAGGCCGCGGTTATCACGATCTCGACGACGGCCACCGACGACAAGGGCCCCCTGTTCACCGCGTCGGCGAGCATCTTCGCGCGGGGCGCCGGCGGATTCGGCGGCGAGCGGGGTCCGTCCACGAAGGGACTGAACGCTCCGCCCGAGCGCGAGCCCGATCACGTGGTCTCCGACGATACGCGCATCGAGCAGGCGGCGATCTACCGGCTGTCCGGTGACCGCAATCCTCTCCACATCGATCCCGAGTTCGCGAAGATGGGCGGCTTCGACACGCCGATCCTGCACGGTCTGTGCACGTACGGCTTTGTCGGCCGGGCCATCCTGAACTCGCTGTGTAGCGGTGATCCGTCGAAGCTCAAGTCGTTCGACGCGCGTTTCGCCGACGTCGTCTACCCCGGCGACACGATAGTCACGAAGCTGTGGGTCGACGGCAACGAGGCGATAGTGCAAGCGGAAACCCAGAAGGGCAACGTGGTCGTCTCCAACGCGAAGGCCACCTTCTCGTAAACCGGGTATCGGTTCGGCGACGGCGTTGGCCTCGGCGTGTAGGCTGGCGCTTGAGTTTCCAACCATGACCCTCAGAGCCCGCATCCCACACTGGAACGCCGCGCAAGCGCGAGTATTCATCGGCCTGGTCGCCTTCGGCGCCCTGCTGTCCGTGGATCCATCGTTGGCTCATACAACCGTCGGCGGCGGCGGAGCCGGTGGCAGCGGCGGTGACGCCACCGGCGGCATCGCC
>JBOGXL010000247.1:0-2329 GCA_050694575.1 Actinomycetota bacterium
GAGCACGAGACATCGACGTCGTTCTCCACGCGGTTGCTCGACGACGCAGCGGTGGTCGTCGCGCCCGGGAACGGCTACGGCGAGCGCGGCGAGGGGTACGTCCGATTCTCGCTGACGCTCCCCGACGACAAGCTCGACGAAGGGATCGCGCGCATCCGCAAGGTCTGCGGCTAGCTGAGCGCTCGGATCGTTCGCAGGACGCTCTCGGCGGGATCGTCGCCGAAGGGCACCGGATAGACGATCACGGCATCGAGACCAGCGCCGAGGTATCCGTCGATGGTCTTGCGTGTCGTGGCCGGATCTCCCCACGCGCACAGCGCATCGACCAGCTCGTCGACGGCACGCTCGCGGCCGGCAGCCATCTCATCGAGCTCGCGACCGAGTCCTACCTGCCGGACAGAGTTGGCGTAGGCGGGCAAGCTTAGGTACGCGTATGTCTGCTCCCGGAGCGCGACGCGAGCGTCGTGCTCCTGACGCGGGTCCTCGACGACGGCGGTGCGCACGTACGCGACGACCCGGACGCGGCGTCCCGCGTCGGCGGCCGCTTCGCGAGCGAGGAGCGCCGCCTTCTCGATGCCGTCGACGGAGAGCCAGTTGAGGATGACGCCGTCGGCGATCTCGCCGGCGAGTCGCAGCGTCGCGGGCGTCAGAGCTCCGAGGTATATGGGGATGGCAGGGGGGGTCGACCCGAGGTGGAAGCCCTCGATGTGTATCAGTCCGTTGTGGGCGACGCGCTCCCCGGCGAAGATCCTCCGTAGGACGTCGACCAGCTCTCGGACGTAAGTCCGGGGCTTCCGCCACCGAGCTTCGTACCAGGCCTCGGTGGGAAAGCGATGACCCGTCCCGAGGCCGAGGATGAACCTGCCGTCCGAGGCCTCGGCCGCCGCCGCGGCCGACAAGCTGAGCGACGCCACCTTCCTCGAGAACACGGGGACGACGCCCGTGCCGACCGTCGCCCGGCGCGTGCTCGACCCGTACAAGCTCGAGAGGACTATCGCGTCGCGCGAGCCGACCTCGGGGGCCCAGATGCTGGCATATCCGGCGTCGTCTGCCGCACGAGCGAGGGCGCACAGGTCCGAGACCCGCAGCCCGGTGTCCCGCAACGCTACGCCGAGCATCGCCCTAATCTTAGTTCGTGGCGAAAGGCCAACGAGACATCCCGGATCTCGTCAGCGACGGCGACGCGCGAGAGCGCGTCGTCCTGGTCGGCGTGCAGATGGACGGTGCCAGGAACGACGTCGAGCAGAGCCTCGACGAGCTCGACGCCCTCGTCCGCTCGGCGGGTGGGGAGGTCGTCGGGCGTGTCGTCCAGCGCCGCGCTCGGCCCGACGCCGCCACCTTCATCGGCAAGGGCAAGGTCGCTCAGGTCACCCAGGAGGTGCGGGACACCGAAGCCGACACCGTCGTCTTCGACGAAGAGCTCGCGCCGGCGCAGCTGCGCAACCTGGAGGAGGCGATAAGCGGGAAGGTGATCGACAGGACCATCCTGATCCTGGACATCTTCGCCCAGCGCGCGACGTCGCTCGAAGGTCGCAAGCAGGTCGAGCTGGCCCAGCTCACGTACGGCCTACCGCGCCTGCGTGGCTGGGGTGAAGCGCTCACGCGCATCGGTGGCGCCTCGGGTGGAGGAGGACGGGGCGGTGGTGGGGGCCGGGCACCCATCGGAACGCGCGGCCCGGGTGAGACGCAGCTCGAGATCGACCGCCGCCGCATCGAGCGGCGCATCGTCAAGCTTCGCCGTGAGCTCGACGTGTTGCGCAAGCGCCGTGCGCGATCCCGCGCGAGGCGCGAAGAGCGCGTCCCGACCATCTCCCTCGTCGGCTACACCAACGCCGGGAAGTCGACGCTGCTCAACCACCTCACGGAGGCCGGCGTCGCCGTCGAGGACCGGCTGTTCTCGACGCTCGATCCGACGGCGCGGCGGCTGCGTCTGCCGACGCGGAAGCCCGTCGTCGTCACCGACACCGTCGGGTTCATCCGCAAGCTCCCGCACGGGCTCGTCGAAGCGTTCCAGTCGACGCTCGAGCAGGTCGCGAGAGCCGAGCTGCTCGTCCACGTCGTCGATGCTTCGCATCCGGATCCGGACGCGGACATCGCCGCGGTTGACGAGGTTCTCGCCGAGATCGGTGCGACAGAGGTGCCGCGGCTGCTCGCGTTGAACAAGATCGATCTCCTCGATGCGCCGGCCCGTGGGAGGATCGGCGAACGATTCCCGGAGGCTGTGTCGATCTCCGCCGAGATGGGTGAGGGTGTCGAGGAGCTGCTCGCCGCTATCGGGGCTCGGCTCGAGGCGCACTCGAAGGAAGTCGAGGCGGTTCTGCCCTATGCC
>JBOGXL010000248.1:0-13703 GCA_050694575.1 Actinomycetota bacterium
GGCCACCTGTCGGTCGTCGAAGCGGTGGCGCTCGGCGATATCGGCAAGGTCGAGCTGATTCCCGCCGACAAGGTCCTTGCCCACCTTCCGCGGGTGGAGGTCGATGCGGCGATCGCCGAGCAAGCCCGGAACGGACGGGTCATCCCCTCGGATGCCGTGGGCGAGCGCGTGCTCGTTGCCGGGCCGGACGGCGCGATAGGGATATTCACCGCAACCAACGATGGACTCAGACCGGTCACGGTTCTGGGACGCTAAACCCCATGGAGATCCTGTGGGGCGCCGAAGACCGTCCGTCCGAGCCCGGGCCGACGGTCGTCACCGTCGGCATGTTCGACGGGCTGCACCGAGGTCACGCGATGCTCTTCGAGCGGGTCCTCGGTGAAGCTCGGACGCTCGGCGCCCGCGCAGCCGTGGTGACGTTCAACCCCCACCCCCTCGAAGTCCTCGCCCCCGACAAGGCTCCGTGTGTGCTCACGACGCTCGAGCAACGCCTCGCGCTTTTCGCAGAGACGAGGTTCGACCTCGCGCTCGTCCTGCGTTTCGACCGCGAACTGGCTTCGCTCGACCCGGAGGCGTTCACGCGCGCGGCACTCGTGGACGACTTGCACGTGCGCAAGGTGATAGTCGGGGAGGACTTCCGTTTCGGACACCGTCGTGCCGGCGATGTCAACACGCTGCGCGAGCTCGGCTCGCGTTTCGGGTTCGAGGCAGAAGCGATAGGCCTCCTCGGCGGGAGCGATCACAAGATCTCATCGACGGACATCCGGCGGCTGATCGGGGAGGGCAAGGTCGAGGCGGCGGCCGAGGTCTTGGGGCGGCCACATCGTCTCGCCGGCGCGGTGGTCCCGGGCCAAGGTCTAGGACGCGAGCTCCACGGTCTACCGACGGCCAACCTCGAGGCCCATCCTCGTGCGTGTCTGCCCGGCCACGGCGTGTATGCCGGATGGTGGGTCTGGAAGGGCGAGCGCCGGCCCGGGGTCGTCAACGTGGGACGAAAGCGCGGGCCGCAGCTCGACCCGGCACCGCGGACGGTGGTGGAGATCCATGTCTTCGAGTTCGACGGCAACCTAGTCGGCGAAGCCGGAGAGATCGAGTTCACGGTTTTCCTCCGTCCCGAGATGAGCTTCGGAGGCAGAGACGAGCTGGCCGCGCAGATCCGGCGGGATGCCGACCGCGCCCGGGAGCTGCTCTCCACGCCCACCTGATGGCCGGCGTGGATGTCCTCTATACTTGACGAAACCTCGATACGGAGCAGTTGAGCTTGTCCGAAGGTCTCCCGAAGGAAGAGAAGCGATCCCTCGTGTCCGAATACAGGACCCACGAGGGCGATTCCGGCTCCCCTGAAGTGCAGGTCGCCCTCCTATCGCGCCGTATCGCGAAGCTCACCTCGCACGCGCAGGGTAATCCCAAGGACCACCACACGCGCCTGGGTCTGCAGAAGCTCGTCCAGAAGCGGCGGCGCTTGCTCAAGTACCTGGAGCGCGAAGACTTCGACCGGTACAAGTCGCTCGTGGAGCGGCTGGGTCTGAGGAGGTGAGGTGTCGGGGGCCGAGTTCGAGCGCCCGGAACGTGTAAGGAGATGTTTCTGGCAAACCGGCGGGGGGCGCCGGGAGCCAGTTATCAGGAGAGAACCCTGGTGTCACCCAGGGTTCCCGACTGAGAACTGACCCCGCGCTCCACGCCACAACCAAGGAGTAATCAGGTATGGCTGTGAAGCGTGTAGAGACGCAGATCGGTTCCAAGAAGATCGAGCTCCAGACCGGAGCTCTGGCGAAACAGGCTAGTGGCGCGGTCGTGATCTCCGTCGGCGACACCATCATGCTGGTGACGGCCGTCGCGTCACCGACCATCCGTGAGGGGATCGACTTCTTCCCCCTCACCGTGGACGTCGAAGAGCGTGGTTACGCCGTGGGGAAGATTCCCGGAGCCGTCTTCCGGCGGGAGGGTCGCCCTTCGGAGAAGGGGATCCTCACGGCGCGGTTGACGGACAGGCCCTTGCGGCCTCTCTTCCCCGAGTGGTTCCGCCACGACGTGCAGATCATCGCCACGACGCTGCAGTTCGACGGCGAGAACCCGTTCGACGTGCACTGCATCACGGCGGCGAGCTGCGCGCTGCTCATCGGCGGTGTGCCCTTCGAGGGGCCGATCTCCGGCGTGCGCATGGCGCACATCCGCGGGCGCTGGGCAGCGTTCCCGACGGACGCCGAGCTCGAGAACGCGACGGTCGAGCTCGTGGTAGCCGGCCGCAAGGTGGGCGACGACGTCCACGTGATCATGGTCGAGGCCGGCGGCTTCTCTCACACCCATCAGATGATCGCCGAGGGAGCGCCCGCGCCCACCGAGGACGTGATCATCGAAGGTCTGGAGGCGGCCAAGGGCATCATCAAGGAGCTCTGCTCTCTCCAGGAATCCCTGGCCGCCCTGTGCGACATCCCCGAGAGGACGTGGATCCACTCGCGTGACTACGAGGACGACGTTCTCGCGCGCGTCCGCGACGCGGTCGGCACGCGTCTGGGTGACGCGCTGACCATCGTCGGCAAGCACGAGAGGAACATCGCTACCGACGAGCTCGAAGCGGAGATCATCGAGAAGCTCTCCCCGGAGCTCGAGGGCAGGGAAAAGGAGATCAAGGCCGCCCTTCGGTCGCTCAAGAAGCAGGTCGTTCGCACGATGATGCTCGAAGAAGGAAAGCGGATGGACGGCAGGGGCCTCGACGAGCTGCGTCCGCTGGCGGCGGACGTCGGTCTGCTGTCGCGCGCTCACGGCTCGGCCCTCTTTCAGCGGGGCGAGACTCAGGCGCTCTCGATCGCAACGCTTGCGATGCCGCGGATGGAGCAATTCGTCGGTGTGGACGAGCTTCGGGACGCGACCAAGCGCTACATGCACCACTACAACTTCACGCCGTTCTCGACCGGCGAGGCCTACCCCCTGCGTGGACCCAACCGGCGCGCGATAGGACACGGGGCGCTCGCCGAGAAGGCGATAGTGCCCTCCTTGCCGTCCGAGGACGAGTTCCCGTACGCGATTCGCATCGTCACCGAGATCCTCGAATCGAACGGATCGACGTCCATGGCGTCGGTGTGCGGTCAGTCGCTGGCCCTGATGGACGCCGGCGTTCCCGTTCGTGCTCCGGTGGCGGGTATCTCGATCGGCCTGGTCTCCGACGGCGACCGCCAGGTCCTGTTGACCGACATCCTCGGCTCCGAGGACAACTACGGCGACATGGACTTCAAGGTTGCGGGAACAGCCGACTTCGTTACGTCCATCCAGCTCGACCTCAAGCTGACCGGCGTGCCCGTCGGCGTTCTGGCCGAGGCGATGCAGAAGGCGAAGGCGGCGCGGCTCGAGATATTGAAGGTGATGCACGAGGCGATCGCCGGTCCGCGTCCGGAGCTCAACGCGACTGCACCGCGCATCATCATGGAGCACATCCCGGTCGAGAAGATCGGCGAGGTTATAGGCCCGAAGGGCAAGATCATCAACGACATCATCGCGAGGACCGAGACGCAGATCGACGTCGAGGACGACGGCCGCATCCTCATCGCCTCGGCCGACGGCGAGAACGCGCAGAAGGCGTTGCAGATGATCCGGGACATCGTCTTCCCACCGCAGCTCGAGATCGGACAGGAGTTCGAAGGCAAGGTCGTGAAGACGACCGACTTCGGGGCGTTCGTCAACATCTCGCCGGGTAAGGACGGTCTGGTGCACATCTCGAAGCTGGGCCGCGGCAAGAGGATCAACAAGGTCGAGGACGTCATCAGTGTCGGCGACTCGTTGCGTGTGAAGGTGTCGGAGATCCGTCCGGACGGCAAGCTCAATCTCGTTCCCGTCGAGGAAGAGGCGGCGCTCGTCGGCGAATCCTCCGATTCCGTGGATGCGCCGTAGGCGCCCCGTCAGGCGCCCCTTTTAACCGGTGACTTCGCGCGTAGTCCCGTTCGAGCTCTCCGAGCCGGTCCCCGGGATCAGGCTCGTCACCGAGCCGATGCCACACGTCCGATCGGTGTCGATCGGGCTGTGGATCGACGTCGGCTCCCGCGACGAGCCGGACGAGATAGCCGGTGCCGACCATTTCCTCGAGCACATGTTGTTCAAGGGAACCGAGCGGCGCACGGCCCGGGACATAGCGAACACCTTCGACGCCGTCGGCGGAGAGATCAACGCCTACTCGGCCCGTGAGCACACGTGCTGCTACGCCCGTGTCCTGGGGTCGGATCTGCCCGTGGCCGTCGACGTCCTGTGCGACATGTTCCGCAACGCCGTCCTCCGCGGCGAGGACTTCGAGTCGGAGAAGAAGGTCATCCTGGAAGAGATCAGGATGGCCGCCGACGTGCCCGAGGACCGCGTGCACGATCTGTTCTCGGAGACGGCGTGGCCCGGGCATCCGCTCGGTCGATCGGTCCTCGGAACGTCGCAGACCGTCGGCGGGCTGACGCGTGATCGTTTGGCCGCCTTCTTTCACGAGGGCTACGTCTCCGATCGTCTTGTCGTCGCGGTGGCCGGAGACGTCGACACGGCCGCGGTCGCGAAGCTCCTGGTGGACGGCATCGAGCCCGGTACGGCTCCGCACCGGCGTACGCCCGGCGACACGCCGGCCTTCGGTGGACCGCGCGCGGCCTACGAGAAGCGTCCCTCCGAGCAGGTGAACGTCGTGCTCGGCTTCGAGGCGATGGGCCGCAAGGATCCGGATCGCTACGCGCTGTCCGTGCTCAGCGTGCTCTACGGAGGCGGGATGTCCTCACGGCTGTTCCAAGAGGTCCGTGAGAAACGCGGACTCGCGTACTCGGTGTATTCGCACGAGCACCTGCACCTCGAGACCGGCACGTTCACCATCTACGTCGGCACACAGGAGTCGACGGTCGAGGAGGTGCTGCGCATCGTCCGCGACGAGGCGGCGAAGGTGGTGGCCGGCGACCTCACCGATGAGGAGGTCGAACGTGCCAAGGGTCACCTGCGCGGCGGGCTCGTGCTCGGCATGGACGACCCCGGTGGCCGGATGTCCCGGCTCGGCCGGTCCGAGCTCTTGCACGGCGAGGTGTTGACGGTCGACGAGCTTCTCGACCGCGTGGACGGCGTCTCGACCTCCGACGTCGGTCGCGTGGCCAAGCGCATCTTCGCCGGTGGAGGAGCCGCGCTCGCTTGTGTCGGCCCGGTCGACGAGGGCTCGCTCGACTTCGCCGTGGAGCCGCTAGCCTAGTCCCATGAGCGCGCCGCTCATGGGAAGCGCGGCGAGTCCGGGGGGCGCAGCGCCCCCGGTGACATGACGATCAGGGTCGGCGTCCTCGGCGCCGCCGGCCGCATGGGCCAGGTGGTCGGCGCGGGAGTCGCAGCCGATCGGGAACTGGACCTCGTCGTGCGTGTCGATCCACAGGGTGGCGACGGTATCTCCTCGTCGCTGGACGCCCTGGTCGAAGCAGGAGTTGAGGTGGCCATCGATTTCACCCAGCCCGATCAGGTCTTCGGCAACGTTGCGTTCTGCTTGGAGCGGGGCATCCACGTCGTCGTGGGCACAACGGGGATAAGCGCGGCGGAGCTGGACAAGGTCGGCGAGCTGGCATCGGCCGGCGAGGCGCACGCTTTCGTCGCGCCGAACTTCTCCATCGGCGCCGTCCTGATGATGCATCTGGCCAAGCAAGCGGCCAGGTACCTCGGATCCTGCGAGATCGTCGAGATGCACCACAACCACAAGCTCGACGCGCCCTCCGGGACGGCTCTGCGCACGGCCGAGGGGATCGCCTCCGTCTGGAGAGAGCACGGACGACCGCCGTCCGGCGACCACCATCCGGACGAAGAGGAGAAGGTCGGCGGGTCGCGCGGCGGGGAGGTGGGCGGCATCCACGTCCACGCCGTGCGCATGCAGGGGGCCGAGGCCCACCAAGAGGTGATCTTCGGAGCGCCCGGGCAAACGTTGACGCTTCGGCACGACGCTATGGATCGCTCGTCCTACCTGCCCGGCATCATCCTGGCCGTGAAATCGATAGCGTCTCGGCCGGGTCTCACCGTCGGCCTCGAGCATCTCCTGGGTCTCTAAGATGCCTCCGTCCCGTGGCCTGTTCGCTCTGGAGCTGCCTCGCGCCGCGCAGGAGCTCTTGGCTCGCGTCTTCGCGAGCCCGGCCCTGCGTAACGCGCCGAAAGGAGATGGTCAACCCGTCCTGGTCTTGCCGGGATTCACCGGGAGCGATGGATCCACGCGCGTGATGCGCGCCTTTCTCCGTCGCCTCGGCTACTACACGCATGCGTGGCGTCTCGGGCGGAACTGGGGACCTACCGACCGCATCATCGACGGTCTCGCCGAGCGTTTCGCGACCCTGTCCGACGAGCACGGGCAGAAGCTCTCACTCATCGGCCATAGCCTCGGCGGCATCTACGCGCGCGAGCTCGCGCGTCGCGCTCCCGAGCGCGTGCGCCAAGTCATAACGCTGGGCTCACCGATCCGTTGGCGTCGCGACTCCGAGAGCAACGTCGGTCCGCTCTACCGCTCCCTCCAGGGGTTGCACAGTGAACGTGCCCGGCAGGCTCCGGCGCCGGCCACGGATCACCTCCCCGGCAGCGTGCCGCTGACCGCGATAGTCACGCGAAGCGACGGAGTCGTCGATTGGGGTTCGTGCTCGGTCGAGCCCGCCGAGGGCGTCGAGTGCATCGTCGTGCGTGGGAGTCACACGGGGCTGATCCACAACGTCGCGACGCTGCACATCGTCGCCGACCGCCTCGCTCTTCCCGAGGGCCGGTGGACGCCGTACGCCGAGCGGGAGGGCGTGGACGGTCGCGTCTGGACGGGACAGCCGACCGCCTGACTCCCGTACGATTGGCTCCCGAGCCCTAGCCCGCTAGAGGAGGAAGTGCATGGCGTACACCACCGCCGGCGACGTCAAGTTCCGCGCCCGTCGCTCCTGTCTTTCCGTCCCCGCTTCGAGCCCCAAGATGCTCGGCAAGGCGCCGGGGCTTCCCGCCGACGAGATCTTCATGGACCTCGAGGACTCGGTTGCGCCCAAGGAGAAGGCCGCAGCGAGGAAGAACGTGATCGCGGCGCTCAACGACAACGATTTCGGCGACAAGACCGTCGGCGTTCGCGTGAACGGTGTGTACACACACTGGTGCTACCGAGACATCATCGGGGTCGTTGAAGGGGCGGGTCCGAAGATCGACTTCATCATGATCCCGAAGGTGCAATTCGCCTCCGACGTCACGTTCGTCGCCGACCTGCTGCGGATGATCGAGGACTCCGAGGGTCGCCTCGATCGCAGGATCGGCCTGGAAGCACAGATCGAGAACGCGCAGGGATTGACGAACATCGACGAGATCGGCGCGGCATCGGACCGTCTCGAGACGCTGATCTTCGGTCCCGGTGACATGGCGGCGGCGATGGGGATGCCTCACTCGACGGTCGGGCAGATCGTCCCGGAGTACCCCGGGGATCACTGGCACTGGATAATCATGCGGATCCTGGTCGCTGCGCGGAATCAGAACCTTCAGGCGATAGACGGGCCGTACGCGCAGATCCGCGACCTGGACGGATTCCGTGAGGTGGCGACGCGCTCCCGCCAGCTCGGATACGACGGGAAATGGGCCCTGAACCCCGATCAGATCTCCGTTCTCAATGAGGTGTTCACGCCCTCGCAAGAGGAGTACGACCGGGCCGAGGACATCCTCGAGGCCTACCAGAAGGCCACGGACGAAGATCGTGCGGGGGCGGTGATGTTCGGCGACGAGATGATCGACGAGGCGTCACGGAAGATGGCGGCCGTGCACGCCGCGCAGGGCCGGGCTGCGGGCCTGAAGCGCTCGAAGGCCTAGATCTTCACGAGCTCCTGCCAGCGCTCCAAGAGCGAAGCGTCACCGGAGATCTCGAGGGCGGAGGGCGGCACGCGTCCCCAGAGGAACAGGAGAAGGTCCGAGGCGGTCCCGCGCGCCGTGACGTCGGGCTCGGCGTCCGTGCGCTCGAAACGGTCGGTCTGTGCGGTGAACGTGATCGGCTCGGGCATGTCGGTGGGCTCCAACCGGATGGTCTGACCATCTCCGCCGAACTTGGTGGACGCTCCGGGGAAGTCCGGGTTCCCTGTGCTCGGCCCGAACACGAAGAGAAACTCGTCGACGCCGTCCACAGCCAGGGTGGGATCGATGGGCAGCGTCTCGCCCACCGCGTTCTCGAAGTCCCAGCGGTGCACCGCGAGCTCTTGAGCCGCCCGCCGGTACCAGAAGCGGACCTTCCCCTCGCCGGCCCACGTCCACGTCGTGTCGTCGGGGTCGCGATTCGCGGCCGCCTCGACGAAAGCGTCGAAGGATCGGCGATGCGCCTCCAGGGGGTCGTTGCCGAAGCTCGGCATGTCGCCTTGTGGGAACCGGTTCTGTTCGAGGGCGCCCGTCCAGAAGGCGCACGTGGCCATCGTGTGGACGAGCAGGTCGGCCACCGTGATCCCGGGACACGACGGGACGTCCTTCTCGAGGTTCCCGGCGGCGACGTCGGCGATCCGAACGCCTTCGTGCCGGATGTGCTCGAGGTAGGTCTGCGCGTCGATCATCGCCACGACGCTACTCTTACCGGGACCGAGCAGGAGGAACCGCACGCATGGCCGTGATCGCCGAGCTCACGGACGTCCAGAAGGAGATCGTCCAGACCGTCCGCGACTTCGTGGAGAAGGATGTCATCCCCGTCGCCAACGAGCTCGAGCACCGGGACGAGTACCCGGCCGAGATCGTCGAGAAGATGAAGGAGATCGGTCTCTTCGGGCTGAAGATCCCCGAGGAGTACGGCGGGCTGGGGGAGTCACTCACCACGTACGCCCTCGTGGTCATCGAGCTCGCGCGCGGTTGGATGTCGCTTTCGGGGATCCTCAACACGCATTTCATCGCGGCATGGCAGCTCGAGACGTTCGGCACCGATGAGCAGAAGAAGAAGTACCTCCCGCGGATGGCGACCGGTGAGATCCGTGCGGCGTTGTCGATGTCGGAGCCTCACGCAGGTTCGGACGTCCAAGCTATCCGGTGCAAGGCGATACGCGACGGTGACGTCTACCGCGTGACCGGGACGAAGATGTGGGTCACGAACGGCCTGCGCTCGGGCATCGTGATGCTCCTCTGCAAGACGGATCCCGAGGCAGAGCCGGCCTCGCGCGGCATGGCGATGCTCGTCGTCGAGAAGGAGCCGGGCGTCGACAAGATCCCCGGGCTCGAGATCCCTCCGAACATCGACAAGCTCGGCTACAAAGGCGTCGAGACGACGGAGCTGATCTTCGACGACTTCCCGGTTCCCGTGGAGAACCTTCTCGGCGGAGAAGAGGGCCAGGGCTTCTACCAGGTGATGGCCGGCATCGAGGTGGGACGTGTGAACGTTTCGGCCCGCGCCATAGGCGTCGCCCAGCGCGCGTTCGAGGAAGCCATCCGCTACGCACAGCAGCGTGAGACCTTCGGACGCCCCATCGCGCACCACCAGGCGATCCAGTTCAAGCTCGCAGACATGGCGACGCAGATCGAGGCAGCGAGGCTGCTGATGCTTCAGGCGGCTCAGAAGAAGGACGCCGGAGAGCGCACCGACCTCGAAGCCGGGATGGCCAAGCTGTTCGCGGCCGAGATGTGCGTGAACGTCACGACCGAGGCGCTGCGCATCCACGGCGGCTACGGGTACTCCAAGGAGCTTGTCGTCGAGCGCCTGTACCGCGACGCGCCCTTCCTGATCATCGGCGAGGGGACGTCGGAGATCCAGAAGATGGTCATCGGACGTCAGCTCCTCGAGCGCTACAAGATCTAGACCGTGCAAGGTCCGGAGGTCGCCGCCCTCGAGGCGCAGTGCAAGGAGCTGTCGGCGCTCGTCGGCGAGCTCACCGACGAGGAATGGGATCGTCCCAGCCGTTGTGACGGCTGGACGGTCAAAGAGCTCGTTGCCCACTGCGAGGGCATGCTGCACCGGTTGGTCGGCGCCAACGCCGAAGAGGTGGAAGGGGCGCCCGAGATCGATCGCGTGGGCTACTACGGCTACGACCCGGACGGACCGCGCGAAGGCGAGGATCCGAAGAAGACGTTCTCCGAGGTGATCCGTGATCGCGTGGTCGACGAGGTCGGCGGGCGCACAGGCGAGGAGCTCCGCGAGTCGCTCGACGCGGCGATCGGCGCGGCCCTCGAGGGCGTTCGGAAGATCCCGGCGGATCGCGTGATCAAGCGCTCGGGACACCCGCGGATGCGCTTCGACGAGTTCGTAGCGAGCCGTGTGCTCGAGTTCGGCGTCCATTCGATGGATCTCAGCCACGCGACGCTGCGGGGCGAACGGATCCACCCCGACGCGGCCGAGATCGTGAAGGGGATCCTCGACGGGCGCTTGGGGGCCGAGCTGCCCAAAGGTTTGGGGTGGGACACACGCACGTTCATCCTCAGCGGGACCGGACGCCGGCGGCTGGAATCCAACGAGCGCTTCGCCCTCGGCCCCCTGGCTGCGATGTTTCCGCTTCTGGCTTAGCCGCGGATCGCTAGGGCGACCATGGCGCCCCAGGTCGGAGCCATAACCGCGAGTCCCCACCGGAAGATCCGAGCCTCGAGCGCTTTGATCTCAGCGAGCACCCGTTCGATGTCTTGCTTGGTGGCCAAGTTCGAAGCTGGCGGGACCACGTCGGCGATCATCTTGGCGGCTTCGACGCCGACGTGAGGCTCGAGGGCCTGGTACAGCTCCACATGGCTCATCCCCATTATCATGCCTCGCTGCTCAACGGGAAGCGTGGGGAAGGCAACCGGTACAGTACGCGGCGACACCGACGCCCCCGCGAGGAGGACAGATGAGTCAAGAGTTCCCGTTCGGTCGCTGTCTCGAGGACTTCAACGTCGGAGACGTCTACAAGCACTGGCCGGGCAAGACGATCACCGAGTACGACGACCATCTCTTCTGCATGATCACGATGAACCACCACCCGCTCCACACGAACCAGCACTACGCCGAGAACGCGACGCAGTTCAAGCGCAACGTCGTTGTCGGCAACCTCGTGTACTCGCTCGCTCTCGGGATGAGCGTGCGGGACGTGTCCGGTTCGGCCATCGCGAACCTCGAGATCGAGAACCTGCGGCATCCGGCCCCCGTCTTCCACGGCGACACGATCTACGCGGAGACGGAGGTGCTCGAGATCGTCCCGTCGAAGTCCAAGTCCGACCGCGGGATCGTCAAGGTGCGCACGATCGCTTACAACCAGGACGGTCAGATCGTGTGCGAGTTCGTCCGGAAGGTGATGATCCCGACGCGCGGGGCGCGCGGGTCGGACCAGCCCGCGCGGCCCGAACCGAAGACGTCCTAGGCCCGAGTTCGCGTCAGGTAGCGGTCCTGGCAGCGACGACACGCTCGAGGCGGTCGATGAACCCGGGCCAACCTGCCTGGTGCTCGTCGCGCTCCTGCGCGTCGGGGAATCCGCGCTGCACGATCGTCATCAGCGTCTTGCCGCCGCGCTCCTCGAACGTGACCACCAGTGTGGTGTCGAAGCTCGATGCGTCGGGCTTCGTGAACGTGGAGACGTAGGCCAAACGATGTGGACGGTCCACCTCGCTGAAGATGTTCGTCTCCCGGTAAACGGTGCCCGGCTCGCCGAACGAGACGTCCCAGACGCCGCCGGCGCGCAGGTCGCACTCAGCGTGGACGACCCACCGAGGATTGTCCTCGTACCACTCCTTCTGGGCGTCGGGATCGGTGAACGCATCGAACACTTCCTCGGCCGATGCGTCGAACAGCCGCTCGAGTCGTAGGTCGTGGCTCATCGCTTGTCCCCTTTCTTCTTGGCGAGGTAGTCCTCGAGGCGATCGAGGCGCTTCTCCCACCGTTGCCGATACGTCTCCACCCAGCTCGCGACGTCTTCCAGGCGCGCCGGTCCGAGCTGACACTCCCGCGTCCTACCGTTCTTCTCCGTTGTCACCAGATCCGCCTCCTCGAGGATCCGGATGTGCTTGAGCATCCCGGGCAGCGACAAACCGAAAGGCTGGGCGAGCTCGGATATCGACGTCGGTCCCCGCGCGAGGCGCTCCAGGATGTCGCGGCGCGTTGGGTCGGAGAGTGCGGAGAACGTTCGGTCGAGAGTCTGATACTTAACCATATGGCTAACTGTAGCGAGTGGCAGATTTTTCGTCAAGATGTGCGGATGGGGGACCTCGTCGTCCGTGTGGCCGTGCCCGAGGATGCCGACGACATCGCGATCGTCCACATCGAGTCGTGGCAGGTCGGATACCGCGGTCTGATCCCGGACGACTATCTCGACTCCCTTTCGATCGATAAGCGACAGCACGTCTGGCGACAGTGGTTACGCGTCGAGGGTAGGGATGAGACGAACTGGGTGGCCGAGCGGGACGGCCGGGTCATCGGCTTCGCCGGCGCCGGAGCCTCACGAGACGACGACGCCCTGAGCGGCACCGGTGAGGTGTTCGCGATCTACGTGCATGGTGATCACTGGGGCTCGGGAGCCGGAGCCGGTTTGATGAACGCGGCTACCGGATACCTCCGCGAACGATTCGTTCGCGGCACGCTCTGGGTCCTCGACACGAACGAACGCGCCCGCAGGTTCTACGAGCGTGGCGGTTGGGCTCCCGATGGCGCGACGAAGGACGACGACCGCGGATCGTTCGTCCTGCACGAGGTGCGTTACCGCATCGACTTCTAGTTCAGCTCGACGAAGAGGTCCTTCCGTTCGCCCCAGTGATCGCGGAACCGGAAGAAGTTCTTGCGTGAGCGCTCGTCCCGCTCGGCCTCCGGAGTTGCCTCCCAGAGTCTGTGCTCGTGCCGCCGCACGGGGAGATCGGGGTCTACGACCGTCCTCAGGCCCGCGTCGCGGACGCGGAAAGAGTGGTCGATGTCGGCGTTCCTGTACCACTTGAACTTGGGGTCGAAGAGCCCCACGCGCGGGACGTCGCCGCGACGGAAAGCCATGAGATAGGCCTCGACACCATCGACGTCGGGCCCGGACGACTCGGCGAAGGCGTATCCGTCGGACGTTGAGACTCCCCACCGCCCGACGAGGCCGACCTCTGGGTTGCGGAGGTGGTCCTGTAGGCAGGCGACGACGTCGCCCGTGAGCTCGACGGAGGAGTCGACGACGGCGACGATCGTGCCCGTAGCGAGACGAACGCCGAGGTTGCGTCCGGCCGACCATCCCATCTGGTCCCGCAAAGGGGCATGGACGATCCGAGGCAGTGCGGCGATCCGCTCGGAAGCCTCCGCGTCGACGGGATTGTCGACCGCTACCAGTTCCCAGTCCCGGGAGCCGAGATGCGTGGCGAGAGAGGCGTGAAGCCGTTCCAGGTCCTCGATCCACCCGTCGAAGAGCGCCACGAACGACACCTCGTGCTCGTCCGGGGCGCCCAGGTGGTCGCCGAGCTTCTGGGGATGACGGATGCGTTGCACGCTCACAGAACTGTGGTTCAATGCTCCCAGACCGCCAAGGGCTGCGAGGAGGAGGCTACGCGCACCCAGGACCTCGAACACACCCAGCCGCTGGAGACGCTGCGATCGCGCTTGTTCGTGCGGGAGTCCCGTTCGTTCCGCCTCCTGCGGACGGCAGTTTTCGGTATCGCGATCCTCATCGGCATCGCCGCGGCGGTCGTGGTCATCGCCGGCGGAGACCCCGCGACCTTGCGGAACCCGTCGAGGCTGTACAGCCCGAGTGGTCATCTCCCCGGTCAGGTGAGCTCGGAGCAGAGCGTCTCGATGTCGTGGACGGGCGTAGAAGGAGCGGCGGGGTATTGGTGGGCGA
>JBOGXL010000249.1:0-1890 GCA_050694575.1 Actinomycetota bacterium
TGAGATAATGTAGCTACATGAGCACCGTCGGCATCCGCGAGTTGCGCGCTTCCCTGAGCAGGTACCTCAGGCGTGTCCGCCGTGGCGAGATCGTCGACGTCACCGACCATGGAGAGCTTGTCGCGCGGATCATCCCCGCGACCGTTCCGGAAAACGTGGCGCAGTTGCTCGCCGAGGGCCGGGCCACGTGGTCGGGGAGGCGGTTCACGGCCCCCACCGCGCCGGTCAGATTGAAGCGAGGCGCTCCGACCGTTGCGGAGGCCATCGCCGAGGATCGGCGCTGACCGCGTATCTGGACTCGAGCGCGCTCGTCAAAGCCTTCGTGGCGGAAGAGGGTCGCGATGCGGTCGTGGAAGTCCTCGGCGAGGAGATCTGTGGAACGGCATCCATCGCATACGTCGAGTGCCGTGCTGCGTTCGCGCGTCGAGCGCGCGAAGGTTACCTCTCAGCCATTGGACAGCGGACCGCCATCGCGGAGCTGGACGCGAAGTGGCCGACATTGATCGTGATCGAGGCTGACGAGCAGGTCATCAAGGGGGCGGGGCAACTTGCTACGGCCTCGACGCTCCGTGCGGCCGATGCGATCCATCTGGAGTCAGCCCGAGTCTTGGCGTCCGGGTCACCGACGACCGTACCTTTCGTCTGCTGCGACAGGCGCTTGTGGGGTGCTGCCAAGGATGCCGGGTTTCGCGTCATCCCACGAACGCATCCGTGATCGAGTCCGTGGGGGTTCAAACTCGGTGACGCCGGAGGAGAACAGATGAAGTACTCCGAGATCACTACCTACATGCGCGACGCCTACGCGGGCGACGCCGATATGCGCGACGGATTCGTCAAGCAACAGTGGAAGCTCGATGAGCGCGACGCGTTCCTTGCCCGCCTCGAGCTCGCGTCCCGCTTGCTCGAGGTCGGCGCGGGCACGGGCGACGACAGCCTGTTCTTCAGCCGGCACGGACTCGATGTCGTCGCGACCGACCTGACTTCTCAGTTCGTCGACCGATGCCGCGAGAAGGGCCTCGAGG
The DNA here is from genome assembly GCA_050694575.1 of Actinomycetota bacterium. Classification (GTDB taxonomy): domain Bacteria; phylum Actinomycetota; class JAICYB01; order JAICYB01; family JAICYB01; genus JBOGXL01. The sequence goes on from JBOGXL010000249.1 coordinate 1,023, forward strand.
CACATGTCGCCGACGTCCTCGACCTGCCGTTCGACGACGGATCCTTCGACGCGGTGTGGACGGTGAACTGCCTTCTCCATGTCCCCACCGCGGACATGCCGGCCGCGATGGTCGAGATGAGCCGCGTCATGCGTGCGGGCGGCCTCTGCTATCTCGGCGTGCACGCCGGACGCGGGCCGACCGAAGGGATATGGGATGAAGATGGCCACGACCCACCGCGGTTCTTCTCGTTCCGCTCGGACGACGAGCTCACCTCGCTCGCGCGCGGATCTTTCGACGTCGTCGACTTCCACTCGCTTGTCGTCGGCGACGACGGATGGCGCTTCCAGTCGATGACGCTCCGGAAGCCGTCTTGATGAGATAGCGCTCGCGGTACTCGGGTCGTTGTCGCGAAGACCGGGGTCACCGCCCGTCAAGTAGTCCCCGTTCCAGAGAAGCGCCTGAGGCTCGTCTGTCAGCGCTCGACTGGGGAGTGAACGCGCGATTCAGCCCGCTCAGGGTCGCTGACTACCATCGTCCGCGCCATCAGATCGAGGAGACGCCGGTTCCGCGCCGTAAAGAACATCGCCGCCCAGTCGATCCAGGCAAGAATTCCGAGGACAACGCTCCAGCGGCGCGTGAAGGCCTGGCCGACCGAGATAGTCGTACCGTCATCCGATGCGGCTCTCAATCGAAAAAGCGCTTTGCCCGGCGTCCGGCCCTTCGACAATCCTTCGATCAAAGCCAGTCCGACCCAGGACCACAAGAGCACTAGAGGCGCCCCGATGTTCCACAGCAACGGCTGTCCGGAAGCGATCATGAGCCCGGGCGGGAACCCAAAGCCGAACACATGGCCACCGCGTACCAGCTGCTGAATGGCCAGCGCTAT
>JBOGXL010000250.1:0-6877 GCA_050694575.1 Actinomycetota bacterium
CGTCCCGTCGTAGAGCAGCATCTCGGGCTGGTCGATCTGGAACGTTCCGTCGACGCTGAGGAACCGCATGTAATGCGCGCCGATGAGCGGCAGGTACGGCGTCACGGCTCGGTATCCCGCCCCCTCGGCGTCCGCGACCTTCGCGAAGCGCGCGGCGACGTCGCCGGCTCGGCGGAGCTCGGCCGACAGTCGCTCGCGGGACGCACGGTCCATCGGTTCGTTCCCGCTCGGCCCGTGATCGCCGTGACCGTGCTCGGCCTTCGTCGCCGTCGCGCCATCGGCGGGCGCGTCGTGGTCGTGCCCGCGGGCGAGGCTGGAGTTCGCGGCCACGACCGACGCCGCACCGACGGCCGCAACGAGCAGCGCGGGGAGACCGAACCGCACGACGCGCGGTCCGCGCGCCACCCGGGGGCCGAGCACCATCAGCGCCACACCAGCGAGGACCAGGGCGATTCCGCCGAGGAGTAACACATGGCCGATGTTGGTGAACGTCAGCAGCGCTTCCCGCGCGGCGAGCGTCGGATCGTTCGCGTGTTTCCACGCGTCGATCCCGAGCCCGGCCGCCTGCGCGACGGCACCGACGACGACGAGACGTACGCCCCACCTATTCATCGCGGATCGCCTCCACGATCTGCAGGCGCGAAGTTCGCCACGCAGGGAGCAAGCCGCCGATCGACACGACGAACACAGCCAGCACGACGGCGATGACGGCCGACGGGATCTCGTAATGGAAGGGCGGACGAACCCCCACCGTCGCTTGGGCCACGTTGCGGAAGGCTTCGAGAAGGCCGATGCTCCCGAGCGCGCTGAGAACCCCGCCGGCCAGCGCGGCCGCGGACGCCTCGCCGATCGTCATCCGTGCCAGTCCGCCCGGGCCGAAGCCCACGGCACCGAGCACCCCCAGCTCCCGGCGGCGCTGGACGCCGATCAGAAGGAGCGTCGAGAGCGCGGCGATGAGAGCGACGAGAAGCAGCACGCGCTGGAGCGACCAGAACGGCGTGACCTGTTGCTGGATCTCGTCGGCGAGACGGACGGCGAATCGATCGGGGGGGAGCGCGTAGAGATCCGGATCGAGCTTCGCACTCTCGATGATTCGTGCCAGGGCCGCCGGGGATACGCCAGGCTCGGGCCGAACGAGGACGGATGGGGGCATCACCCGGCCGTACAAGTCTTCGAATCGCTCTCCGGAGACGTACACCGAATAGCCGTTGAAGTTCGAGTGCGCTCTGATCCCAGCGACACGGACCTCCGCGAACCCCGTGGGCGTCGGCAAGCGAAGCATCTCGCCCGGGCGCACGTTCCGGCTCCGAGCGGCACCGGTTCCGACGATGGCCTCGCCTCGGCGGATCGCCCGACTGCTCACCTCGCCCGCTACGGTCTCCCACGCCGAGAGCGGGCCACCGTCGTGCGCGCACACGCCGAGGAACCCGACCGCATCGCCCATCGAGACGCACGGTGCCGAGTCGATGCTCCGTACTCCCGGGATCGCAGCCAGCTTCCGGAGCACCTCCGGCGACGGCCGGCCCTCGATGCTCGTGGCGGTGTTGGCGGGAAGGGTCGAGACGAAGACACGTCCGTCGGCCGCCTCGCCGTAACCCGCGCTCACAAGGCTGCGGGTTGCCGGACCGATCGCCGCGAGCACGGAGGCGAGTCCAACGGCCGCGGCGGCCGATACGGCCATGACGCTCGTCCGCCGGGGGTTCGCCACGAGGTTCGAGAGGGCCACGCGGAGCGGTCCGCCCCGCCTACGCAGCGGCCGCAGGAGGAGGCGCAGAAGCAACGGAGCCAACGCGCCGACCGCAGCGAACACGCAGACCGCCGATGCGGCCAGCGTCAACGCCCCGAGAGGCGGCTGCCAATGACTGATCGCGCCGCCGCCCGCGGCCACGTAGGACAGGAGCACGGACGCGGCTGCTCCGGCGAGCCACAGCACGAGACGGCGACGAGCATGCGGGTGCGACTCGTCGACACGAGCGGCGCGCCCATGGATCTCCGCGGCGACGTCGATGCGGCGCACACGCCGGGCCGGAACGTAGGACGCCACGATTGCCGTCACCGTGCCGAGCGCGACGCCGGCGAGCAGCACCGGCACCGACACGTAGAGCTTGAGCGGACTCCCCGACACCTGTTCCATCACGGCGGCCGAGGCTTGCGCGACGGTGAACGCGCCGAACGGGATGCCGATGAGAGCACCGAGCGTCCCGCCGACCAGACCGAGCAGCCCCGCTTCGGCGAGCACGCCGCGGGTGATCGTGCGAGGGGCGACTCCTATCCCGCCGGCAACGGCCAGATCTTTCCGCCGAGCGGCCAGAGACAGCGAGACGATGTTGTACACGAGCAGGACGGACATGCCGATCGACAGCACGGCCAGCAACCCGAGGATGGAGAGGAGCGGCCCGGTATTGAGATCGATCGCCGACAGCTCGTCGGCACGGAGAACGTCGTTCCAGCCACCAACCGCGTCCTGCACGCGCAATTGCAACGCATCGGGAGCGACGCCGCTCTCCGGCCGTATGTAAAGCACATCGAGACGACCCTCCCGATCGAACACACGTTGGGCGGTCGGAAGTGCGAAGACGACCACGCGGCCCCCGTTGATATCGTCCAGCCCGTCGTTCACGGTGGCTTCGTCCAGCTCCACGCGCCCGGTGTTCGTCCGCAGGCGTGCCCCGGGTCCGAGCTCGCTCGAGAGGTACGAGGACACGAGGACTGGTCCGTCCCTTTGCCCGGCGCGTAACGCTTGCTCGTCGCAGCCGAACGCACCGACGAGCGCCTCGATGTGACAGTCGACGCCGAGCGCCACGAGAGACGTCTCTTCCCCGTCGGTCCTCTCGACGATCGCGACGGCCTGAACCATCGGGACGACGGCCCGGACGCCATCGACCGCGGCCACCTTCTCGGTGACGGCGGCATCCAGCCCTCCACGTGTGAGCGGCCCGACGACGCGGAGCTCGGCCGGGCCGGCCGTGGCCCGCAGCAGCTCACGGATCGACTGCTGGATGCTGGCGATGAGGAGCGACGCAGCTACGGTCAACGCGACGCCGGCGCCGATGGAGATGAGCGCGAGGACGACACGCACCGGCTGTCGGCGGAGCTGGCGGAGGTGGAGCACCCGGAAAAGACCTATCCTCGACATAGCTACCACAGATACTATACTCTAGTAGCTAGCGTCTACAAGGGTACCTATGATCAAATTCCTGCTCCTGGGCCTGCTCGCCAAGTGCGACAGGCACGGCTACGAGCTGAAGGGCCTGTTCGAGCAGCTCTTCGGTGGGACGTGGCCGCTCAACCCGGGCCAGGTCTACATGACGCTGGAGCGGCTCGAGGAAGCCGGCCTCGTCACGTCGAAGCGGGTCGAGCAGGAGCTTCTCCCCGACCGGCGCGTGTACTCGATCACCGAGGACGGCCGCCAGGAGCTCAAGCGGTGGACGGCCGAACCCGCGGAGGGGCCGATCCGCCTCCGGGACGAGCTCTTCGCGAAGGTCCTCACGGCGATGCTCTCCGAGCAGGGCGACGCGATCGGGCTGATCTGGGCGCAGCGGCGCACGCACATGCAGGCGCTGGCCGATCTGCGCGCGCGCCGGTCGGATCCGTCGTTGCATCCGGCCACGAGACTCGTCCTGCAGGGGGCGATCCTCCGCACGGAGGCCGACCTGCGCTGGCTCGATCAATGCGAGGAGTATCTCAGGGAGGAGGATCTGCGATGACCGTTGCCGTCGAAGCCCGATCGCTCGTGAAGGTGTTCCGCGACGACGAGGTCGACGTTCATGCCTTGCGCGGCGTTGACCTCGAGGTCGCAAGTGGGGAGTTCGTTGCCGTCATGGGACCGTCCGGGTCCGGCAAGTCGACACTCCTCCATCTGTTGGGTGGGCTCGACATCCCGACCACGGGCGAAGTGCTGATCGACGGGCGCTCGCTCGCGTCCTTGTCGCGCACGCAGCTCGCAGCGCTGCGTCGCAACGAGATCGGCTTCGTGTTCCAGCTCTACAACCTGATCCCGAGCCTGACCGTCACCGAGAACGTCGCGCTGCCTGCGATCGCTGCAGGGCAGCCGACTCGCTCCTACACCGAGCGCCTGGACGAGCTCCTCGCGCTCGTCGGACTCGCCGACAAGCGCGATCGGTTCCCATCGCAGCTGTCCGGAGGAGAGCAGCAGCGCGTGGCCGTTGCGCGTGCGCTCGTCCGAGAGCCCGCGGTCGTCCTCGCCGACGAGCCGACGGGCAACCTGGATACGCGAACCGGCGAAGAGCTGCTCGACCTCTTCACGGGCTGCAACGCCAACGGTCAGTCGATCGTCCTCGTCACGCACGACCCGAAGGTCGCAAGTGCTGCGCAGCGCGTGTTGTTCATGCGCGATGGCGCCTTCGTCGAAGAGACGGAGCTGAAGACGACCGCGCACGCCTTGACCGAGCTCGTCCAGATGGGGGACGACGAAGGTCCTAAGCGGCGCGGCGCCCGAACCAGCGGCCGGCGCTGAAGCCGGCACCGAAGAGCACCGCGGCAACGAACGCGGATGGAATCCCGAACAACAGCAGTGGCCTGCGCGTCCGCAGCTCGTAGACCGGCCACCCCATCTCACGCGCCGCGCGCTTCAGGTCGATCTCGGGGTTGACCGCGATCGGGTGGCCGACCGACTCGAGCAGCGGCAGGTCGTTGATCGAATCCGAGTAGGCGTACGACTCGACGAGGTCGACGTCCAGACGATCGGCGAGCGCGACCACCGCCGCGGCCTTCGCCTCCCCGTGCAGCACACCGTCCGGTGACAGCCTCCCCGTGTACCGGCCGTCGGGCGACACCTCGGCCCTCGTTCCGAGCGCACCGGTCATGTCCAGGCCTTCCGCCACGATCTCCGCGAGCTCCACAGGCGAGGCCGTGCAGAGGAAGGTCAGATCACCGGCCGCGCGGTGGTGCTCGATGACCTTCGTGATGCCCTCGTAGACGCGCGGAAGGATCCGCTCCTCGACGATCTCCCGTCCCATCTCCTGGAGCTCCTGCACGGGCCGTCCGACGACGAATTCGAGCGTGGACTCGCGGGAGGTGTCGATGCCCTTCTCCGACTCGCCCGACATCCGGAACATCAGCTGCCGCCAGCCGAACCGCAGCAGATCCCGGACGCGGTAGTAGTCCCGCGCGTACATCCCGCGCGCCAGCAGGAAGAGCGACGAGCCCGGGATGAGCGTCTTGTCCAGGTCGAAAAAGGCCGCGCGTTGTCCCATACAGTCATGGTACGGCGACCGAAAGGGGAAGGCCTGTGGATCTCGACAAAGCCAGAGCGTTCATCAAGGACAACCCGAGGGCCGTGCTGACGACACGGCGATCGAACGGTCGTCCGCAGATGTCGCCGATCCTGGCGGCCGTCGATGATGAGGGCCGTCTGTTGATCTCGAGCCGTGAGACCGCCTACAAGACGAAGAACGTGAGACGGAACCCCGAGGTATCGCTGTGCTTCCTGAACCCGAGCTTCTTCGGGGACTGGGTCCAGATCGACGGAACGACGGAGATCATCTCGTTGCCAGACGCGATGGAGCTACTCGTCGACTACTACCGGCGGCTCTCCGGCGAACACGACGACTGGGACGAATACCGCGCCACGATGGAACGCGACAAGCGCCTGATAATCCGCGTGGCCGTCGAGCGGGCCGGCCCCGACCGGAGCGGCTAGCGGCCGCTGAGGAACTTCAACGCGGTCGACCACACCTCGGGCGAGTTGACGATGCCGAGGTGCGCGGTCAGCAACGTGTCGTCGTAGACCCCTTGGCCCGTCACAACGACGTTGTGCGCCCCGCGCAATCGTGCGCTCCGCGAGAAGTCGTGCGGTCTCCCCTCCCGGTCCTCGGCCGGGACGGGCGCGAAGACGCCGTCCTGTTTGTCGATGTACACGAAGCTCACGTCGCCGTTCGCGATGGTCATGTACCTCGTCGGTCCCACCGTCTCGTCGCGTCGATTCAGCCGTCGCAGGAAGGACGTGCCATCCGAGCCAAACTCTTGGCACACCGGGCTGTCCGGGTCGAAACCGATGGTGAAGTAGTAGTTCCGCGGTGACGGCGAACAGTTGATGATCCCGTGCTCCGGTCCGTCGACGCCGACGAACCTCCGGACGACTAGGGCGCTGCGATCCTGCCGGATCCACTCCCGTGCCAGAGTCGAGCCGAGACTGTGGCCGATGATGTCGACCTGCCGGGCGCCGGTGTACCGCAACACCGCGCGGACGAACCTGCGTAGATCCGGCACGTTCGCGGTCGCCGTGTGTGCCACGGACGCGCGCTTGGACTGGTCGGTCTGGAGGTCACACTGGTCTCCCTGGTACCCGAGCGCCCACAGCTCGCTCGGACGATAGCCGTGATCGGCGAAGTACTGCGCGAAGGCCTGGATCTTGCCGAACGTCGAGTTGCAGTCGGTCGCGTAGGGCGTGTCGTTGTTGCCGTGCAGGAAGATCACCGGCGTCCGGCGCATGCGTCCGTCGCCTCCGAAGCCGAGGACGGGAACACCGAGGGAGTGATCGATGATCACCGGGAAGCCCTTGGGGAACGCCGTCCCGACCTGCTCCTGCGCGCCGGCGGGGACCCCCGACATCGCCGTGGCCAGACACAACGCCAGCACGAGGGCGCGGGGTCTCATCGCATGGGGTGCGCCGTAAAGAACGCGAAGGCGGCGGTCGTGACGTCGGGGCCCAGGGGGTCGGTCCAGTTCGCTTCGGTGTTGCCGTTCGGATACGCGTGGCCCAGGCCGTGCACGAGCCAGCTCTCGACGAGCGGCTGCTGCTCGGCATCGACGTAGCGCAGGACGGTGTAGGGGTACGACCCGTCGAAGCCGACCGCCCCGCCGGCGCACGGATGTCTGGTCGGGTAGGCGCACGGGTCGCCGCTTCCCGGCTCCC
>JBOGXL010000251.1:0-7367 GCA_050694575.1 Actinomycetota bacterium
CCTTCACCGCGTTGCCGTTGGTCATCGTCTCGAGTGCGCTGAAGATGCAGGAGTGGGAGTTGCCCACGATGTCCTGGGACACCAACGGCTCGTCGGTGTAGCTGAGGATGCGCTGGTAGCGCGCCGAGCCGGCTGCGTCCCGGAACACCGTGTTGATGTCCTCTTTCGACGCCTCCTTGGAAACGACGACCGTCAGGTCGGTGATGGATCCGTCCGGCACCGGAACGCGCAACGCCATCCCGTCGAGCTTCCCGTCGAGCTCGGGGATGACGGACCCGATCGCCTTCGCGGCGCCCGTGGTGTTCGGGATGACGTTGAGCGCAGCCGCCCGCATGCGCCGGAGATCCGGCTTTCCCGAGCGAGTAGGTTGCGCGATGTCGACCAAGGCTTGATCGCTCGTGTACGCGTGGACGGTCAGCATGAATCCGCGCTCGATGCCGAAGTTGTCGTGCAGAACACGCGCCATGGGCGCGAGACAGTTCGTCGTGCACGAGGCATTCGACAGGACGTGGTGCGCGGCCGGGTCGTACGAGTCGTCGTTCACGCCGAGCACGATCATCGCGTCGGCGTCGGAGCTGGGGGCCGAGATGATGACCTTCTTCGCTCCGCCCTGGAGGTGAGCCGCCGCCTTCTCACGCGCCGTGAAGAGTCCCGTCGACTCGATCACGACCTGCACACCCAAGTCACCCCACGGTGTCTCCGCGGGCTCTCGGTTCTCGAGCTTCAGCACCGATTGGCCGTCCACCGCGAAACCGTCGTCCGTCGTCTTGACGTCGTGGGGCAGGATCCCGGCGACGGAGTCGTGCTTGAGCAAGTGGGCCATGACCGTCGGGTCGCCGAACGGGTCGTTGACCGCGACCAGCTCGACGTCACCTTCGCCCTGCGCCAGGATCGCGCGGAAGAAGCTCCTGCCGATGCGCCCGAACCCGTTGATACCAACCCGAACGGTCATGAACGTGCCTCCTTATCCGCTTCGGTTGCGATTCTATCCGCGCCGGTACGGGCCCAAACGGGCTATTCGCGCTCGAGGTCCCGGTGGTGGACGGCGGCGGGATAGCCGAGGTCGTGCATGAACCGAGCTATCTCTTCGCCGAACACCACCGAGCGATGACGTCCACCGGTGCATCCGATGGCGACGGTCAGGTAGTGCTTCCCCTCACGCACGAAGCCCGGGAGCAGGAACTCGAGCATGTCCTCGAGGCGGCCGAGGAGCCCCTTGGCCTCTTCGTGCCCGAGCACGTAGTCACGAACGCGCTGATCGGTCCCGGGGAGGCTGCGAAGCTCGTCCACCCAGTGCGGATTCGGCAGGAACCGTGTGTCGAACACGAGATCGGCGTCGAGGGGAAGTCCGTGCTTGAAGCCGAAGGTCACTACGGAGACGTGCAAGCCTTTCTCCCCTTCATCGACGTCCCGGAAGGCGGCGGCGACCCGCGTCCGGAGCTCGTGCGGCGTCATGTTGGACGTGTCGATCACGATGTCGGCATCGTCCTTGAGCACTTCCATCAGCTGACGCTCGCGCTCGATGCCGTCCTGGATACGCTCCGTCGGCGCCAGCGGATGCGGACGACGCTTCTCTTCGTACCGGCGAACCAACGCTTCGTCCGATGCCTCGAGGAACACGATGCGGAACTCGACGCCCTTGGCCCGGAGGCCCAGGAACGCGGTGCCGAGCTCGGAGAAGAACTCCTGGAAGAACTCACGTCCACTGGGCCGCACGACCACCGCGACCAACCGCATGCCCGTACTGCGGCAGAGTTCGGCTACCTGCTCGATGACCGAAGGGGGCAGGTTGTCCATCACGAGGTAGCCCATGTCCTCGAAGCTCTTCGTGGCTTCGGTCATGCCGGACCCCGAGAGCCCGGTGATGACGACGAGCTCGAAGCGGTCGGGGCTCACGCCGACGCCTTCTGGAAACGGCCGTGGATCGTCTCGGCCAGGTGACGTGGGATACCCGGAACCGCTCGGATCTCATCGACCGTGGCCCGCCGCAACGCCTCGACCGAGCCGAACCACTTCATGAGCGAGCTCTTGCGCGTGCGGCCGACGCCCGGGATGTCGTCGAGCAGCGACCGGCGGAGGGCCGCATCGCGACGGTTGCGGTGGTACCCGATGGCGAAGCGGTGTGCTTCGTCGCGCACGTGCTGGAGCACGTACAACGCCTCCGACGTCCGCGGGATCTGTATCGGCTCGGGACGTCCGGGGACGTAGACCTCCTCCAGACGCTTCGCGAGCGAGGCCACGGGGATCCCCGACACGCCGGCTTCCTCCATCGCGCGCTGGGCAGCGCCGAGCTGTCCGCGTCCGCCGTCCACGAGGACCAGCTGCGGACGGTACGCGAATCTGCGCGGGCGCCGTCCGGGCTCGGGCTCGCGATCCTGCTCCTGCACGTACCGGCGGAACCGCCGGTAGACGATCTCGTGCATCGCCTTCACATCATCGACCCCACGCGTCTGCTTCACACGGAACTTCCGGTAGTCGCTTTTCCGCGGTGAGCCGTCCTCGAACACGACCATCGACCCAACCGTCTCCTGGCCGTGCAGCGTCGACACGTCGAAGCACTCGATGCGCAGGGGCGCCTCCGGGAGGCCGAGCTCGGCTTGCAGGTCGGCCAGCGCGCGCGACCGCGCGGCGAGGTCGGTCCGGCGCTTGGCCGCGTACTCCCGCAGGGCTTGCTCGGCGTTCTCGCGGACCATCGCCAGCACACCGGCCCGCTCACCGCTCCGCGGGATCTTGATCCGGACGCCTGCTCCGCGCCGCTGGGTAAGCCACGCCTCGAGGACGTCCCGCCCGTCGGGCTCGATCTGGACGAGGATCTCTCCCGGCACCTCGTCGCGGTCGGTGTACAGCGACTGAAGCAGCAGCGTCATCCGTTCGGCCGGTGTCTGCTCCTCGACGACCTCGGCGTGGAAGCCCTTCCGGCCGGCGACCCGTCCCTTCCGGACGAAGAACACCTGCACCGCCGCGTCGAGCTCCGACTCGGCAACGGCGACCACGTCGGCCTCGAGCCTGGTCTTCGTGACCACCTCCTGGCGCTCGATCACCTTGCGCGCCGCGAAGAGCTGATCGCGCCGTCGAGCGGCGTTCTCGTACTCCTGCCGCCCGGCTGCTTCCTCCATCTCGGTCTCGAGTCGCTCGAGCGTGTCCTCGACGTCGCCGTCGAGGAAGCGGCAGAAGGAGTCGACGTTGGCTCGGTAGTCGTCGGGAGTGACCTCGCCGACGCACGGACCCGGACAACGCCCGATATGGAAGTACAGACATGGACGATCGAGGCGATGGCATTCGTTGAAGAGGGACTCCGAGCACGTGCGCATCGGGAAGACACGCGTGAGCAGATCGACGGTTTCGCGGATGGCGTAGGCGTGCGCGTACGGTCCGTAGTACTTGATCCCCCGCCGTTTGCGCCCGCGCATCACCGTGGCCTTCGGCCACGGCTCCTTCATCGTCACGGCGAGGTAGGGGTAGGACTTGTCGTCCCGGTAGCGCACGTTGTACCGGGGCTTGTGCTCCTGGATCAGCGAGTATTCGAGGAGCAAGGCCTGCACTTCGCCGGTCACTACGACCCATTCCACGCGCCGGGCCGACACCATCAGGGCCTGCGTGCGCGTGGCGAGCCCGGACGGGGCGCCGAAGTAGCTCGCGATCCTCTTCCGGATGCTGCGCGCCTTGCCGACATACAGGACACGGCCATCGCCGTCACGGAAGAGGTAGACACCGGGCCGATCGGGCACACCACGCAGCAGCGGCTTCTCGCCGCGCGCGAAGTCGACCGACTGCATCTCGAGGTCGTGGGCGGCGCTCGTCTTCACACGGCCAAGGCTACCTGCGCGTTTACCCCAACAGGCGCAGTTCGGCGGTTACCGGGAAGTGGTCGGACGGATAGCGGTCCCCGCGTCCGTCACGGACGACGGCGGCCGCCGACGTCTCCCAACGGCCGTCGCACAGGATGTAGTCGATCTTCCCGAGATTTCGAACGCCTTTGCCGCGGAACCCGTGGAACGTCGGCGCCTCCTCGTCCGGGTGGAGATCGCGGAAGGTGTCACGCAGACCGCCGGCTCGGAGCACGGCCATGGCTTCCGAGGCCTCGTCCGCGTTGAGGTCGGCCATCACCAGTCGCGGGAGATGCCGCAACGCGTTGAGCCGCGCCACGACGAGGCGCGCGCTCTCGGCCCGCGCGATCACACCGGCCTGATCGAAGTGTGAGTTGAAGACGACGAACCGGTCCCGAGCGCCTCGGGCCCGGAAGACAGACCACGTGCAGATGCGAGGCACCGCCGCGTCCCATCCGCGCTTCCGGGAACCGTCCGGGTCGGGTGCGAGCCAGAAGTCACCACTCTGCGCGGGCTCGAGCGTTTCCCTGTCGAACAGGATGGGTGCGTAGGTCCCCATCCGTCCCGCGTAGCGCCTGTCCGCTATCGCGCCGAGGCCGGGGAACGCCGTCAGCACCTCGTTCAGCTGGAACGGGACGACCTCTTGGAGGCCGAGGAGCTGCGGACGGTGGTCTTTTATGACGTCCAGGACGAGATCTCGCCGTCTGTACCAGCGGTTCCGGCGGTCGAGCGCGTGCGCCACACGGATGTTGAACGTCATGCAACGTAACGGCTTCACCGCGACGACCTTACGTCGGGAAGGGTTTGAGGCTCCAAGAAACAGGACAAGCCCCTGTCGGGTATCTCGTGGGATGGTGCGGTGGTAGGGTGCGACAACTCAAGGATCCGGTGATGAACGCTCTCCGATTGACCGAAAAGCCCCAATGCATCGGATGGATGGCCATCCGACTGGTGAACTCCTAGATCCATGCCGTCGCCGACGCATTCCCTCACAGCACGAACGGCTCGCGGCCTGATCGATGACTTGGCCTTCCCCTCCGCGAGCGCCCGGCGCGTCGGCGTCGAGACCGAATGGTTCACGACGCCGTCATCCTCACCTCCCGACATCCCGACCCTCCACGGGATCCTCGACCCCCTGCTGCCGCTGCCCCACGGGTCCGCCATCACGTACGAGCCCGGGGCCCAGGTCGAGCTGAGTTCCTCACCACACGACGATTGCGGTGCGGCGTGCGTAGCCATCGCCGCGGACGCCGACGTCGTCCGGGCCGAGCTCGAGCGGCACGACATCGGCGTCTTCGCAGCGGGTATGGATCCGGACCGGCCTCTGCGGCTCTCGACGACCGAGCCTCGCTACGTCGCCATGCGTGCACATCTGGACGGGGGCGGCGAAGCGGGCGCCCGCATGATGTGCACCAGCGCGGCCGTCCACGTCAACCTCGACGCCGGCCGCGACGACGTGGGCCGGCGGCGGTGGCGGCTGGCGCACGACCTCGGCCCGGTCCTCGTCGCAGCGTTCGCTAATTCCCCCGTCGTGCACGGACGACCCACCGGTTGGAAGTCCTCGCGCATGGCCGCGTGGCTGGGCATAGATCCGTCCCGGGCCGGTGCGGTGACGTCGGACGGAGATCCGTCGTCGGCGTGGGCCGACTACGCGCTGACCGCGAACGTCATGTTCATCCGAGCTCCGGAGGCGTACGTGCCGCAGCCGCGACCGTTCGCCTTCGGCCGCTGGATGAAGGAGGGCCACGAGCTCGGCTATCCGACCGAAGATGATCTCGCTTACCACCTGACGACGCTCTTCCCGCCCGTCCGACCGCAGGGACGCCTCGAGCTCCGGATGATCGACATGGTTCCCGACCCGTGGTGGCGCGTCGCCGTCGCGGTCGCCACGGCGCTCTTGTACGACGAGGAGGCCGTTGATCGAGCCGAACCCGTTTCCGCTCGGAGCCGGGCGCTGTGGCACGAAGCCGCTCGCTTCGGCCTGGAGCATCCGCTCCTGCGCGACGCGGGCCTCGCCTGCTTCGAAGCCGCGCTCCGAGCCGCCGCTCGCATCGGCTGCGACGAGACAACGGGCGCTGCGCTCTCCGAGTACACGGATCGCTTCGTTCGGCGGGGACGCTCGCCCGCCGACGACGTGTTGGAAGAGCTCGGAACACCAACGACCTCGATAGCGGAGGCGATATGACCATCCAGCTGTCCGACCACGACGTGAAGGAAACGATCGCGACGCAGCTCGAAGGGGGCCGCGAGAGAACGCTCGGGCTCGTCGAGCCGTTCACCGAAGCCGAGCTCCGGCGTGCGCCCTCTCGGCTCATGTCACCGCTCGTCTGGGATCTCGGACATTGCGCGAACTACGAGGAGCTCTGGCTGCTCCGCAACGTCGCCGGCCATGCGCCCACCGATCCGAGCTACGACGACATGTACAACGCTTTCGAGCACCCGCGGTGGGAGCGGCCTTCGCTGCCGCTGCTCGGCCCGGCCGAGGCTCGCTCGTACATGGCCGACGTACGCGGGAAGTCACTCGACGTTCTCGAACGCGTCGAGCTGCGACCCGACGAGCGTCTGCTCGACGGCGGATACGTCTACGGCATGGTCGTCCAGCACGAGCACATGCACGACGAGACGATGCTCGCGACCATCCAATTGATGAAGGAGCGGGCGTATCCGCCCGCGGCGGCCGCGCCGCCGGCGGCCGCGCGGCGAGTCCAACAAGACATGGTGTTCGTCCCCGCGGGACCGTTCGATCTCGGCACGTCGATGGAGCCGTGGGCGTTCGACAACGAGCGCCCCGGTCACCGCGTCGATCTCGCCGCATTCCACATCGATCGAACGCCGGTCACGAACGCCCAATACATCTCATTCATCGAAGCCGGCGGGTACCAAGATCCGCGGCATTGGTCGGAGGCAGGCTGGGGCTGGCGGCAGGCGTCGGGGAAGGAAGCACCGGGCTTCTGGAGACGGGAGGGCAGCGCCTGGGTCGTCCGTCGGTACGGCAGGTACGAGCCGGTGCGTCCGGACGAACCCGTACAGCATGTGTGCTGGTACGAGGCCGAGGCCTTCGCGAGCTGGGCCGGCAAGCGGCTGCCGACCGAGCAGGAATGGGAGAAGGCTGCGTCCTGGGCACCGCCGGGCAGCGACACCACGCACAAGCGTCGGTTCCCGTGGGGAGACGAGCACCCGACGACCGACCACGCCAACATCGACCAGCGTCACTTCGGCCCGGCCCCCGTGGGCGCGTACCCGGCCGGCGTCAGCGCCTACGGCTGCCATCAGATGATCGGGGACGTCTGGGAATGGACGTCGTCGGACTTCCAGCCCTACCCGGGTTACGAGTGGTTCCCGTACCGCGAGTACTCCGAGGTGTTCTTCGGCACCGACTACAAAGTGTTACGCGGGGGCTCCTGGGCGACCCACACGACCGCGATCCGCAACACCTTCCGCAAC
Organism: Actinomycetota bacterium; assembly: GCA_050694575.1. Lineage (GTDB taxonomy): Bacteria > Actinomycetota > JAICYB01 > JAICYB01 > JAICYB01 > JBOGXL01. The sequence continues at coordinate 7,272 of JBOGXL010000251.1, forward strand.
TGGGACTACCCGATCCGCCGGCAGATCTTCTGCGGCTTCAGGTGCGCCAAGGATGCGTAACCCCACGGCGACGGTTCGCGTGGACGTCCACCTCAC
>JBOGXL010000252.1:0-4768 GCA_050694575.1 Actinomycetota bacterium
CTTCGGCAGCATCCGGGTCATCTTGGTCCCGCACACGGGACACTGACCCTGGGCGGCCTTCGAGCCGTTCTTGAGCTCTTTGACCGTGCCCTCGAAGGACCGCTTCTCACGGCACTTCACGCAGTAACCCTCGTAGGAGGCCATTCGCCAACTCCTTTCCACGTCTTCGCGCGGGTCTCCTCATTCTGTCCGCGCCCAGGCGCCTTCGGTGCGAATCTCACCCCTGGGATTCGACGCCGCGTGGCAGAAGCAACACTGTGAGTGCTCGGGAACCCGTTTTCCGAGGGGCTCGGCGCCGTGCGGGTACGAAAGGCGGCGTGAAGCGCTACGCCGCGGGGGTAGCTCGCGGGAGCCGCCTGTACAGCACGACCAGACCGATGACGATCACGCCGGCGATGGCCCACGTGAGGACATCCGGGCGGCGGTCGGCCGTCGTCTGTGTCTCCCGCAGGTCGAGCGCCGGGATGTTCACCTGGTTCACCACTCCGTCCTCGACGGCTGTGGCGGGCGTCACGAGGCCCGCGGTCTGACCAGAGCCGGCGCCGCCCGAGGAGGCGCTGCCCGACTGGTCGCCGCCGTCGTTCGTCCCACTCCCCGAGCTGCCGCTGGAGACGTTGCCCTGGGCTACGCCGACCGAGGACCCACCGGACGTCGTGATGTGGACGCTCGACTTGCTGCTTCCGCTCGAAGCCGTGCCACCACCCGACGCGCCTGAGTTGGACGATTCGGACTGGGCCAGGGCGGGAGAAGCCCAGACGATCAAGCCGAACGTCGCTATCGCTAAGAGGATCCGCCGCATCGCATGCCTCCTGGGTGGGCTTGGCGCCAGACTATCGCAGGCCCTCAGATCTGCAAGCAGGCCGACGGAAACGCCCGCGCTACGCCTCTTCGGCCGGTTTCAGCGCGCGTGCGACCCGTCCTGGGATCTGTTTACCCAGGACCTCGCACACCCATGCGCTGGCCTGCGCCACGGCGAGCACGTCCACGCCCGTCGTGACGTCGAGCCCGTCGAGCATCCAGACGAGATCCTCCGTCGCGAGATTGCCGGTTGCGCTGTGGGCGAACGGACAACCGCCCAGACCCCCAGCGCTCGCGTCCACCACGGTTACCCCGCACTGCAAAGCCGCCAGGACGTTGGCCAGGCCCTGCCCGTACGTGTCGTGGAAGTGGACGGCCAGCGGGCCGCGGTCGACGCCGGCATGCTCGAAAGCCTCGAGGAGGTCTTGCACCCGCCCGGGCGTGCCGACGCCGATGGTGTCCCCGAGAGAAAGCTCGAAGCAGCCCAGCTCCAAGAGCCGCAGGCTCTGCTCCACGACGGCGGCGGGAGCGACGATCCCCTCCCAGGGGTCGCCGAGCACCATCGAGACGTACCCACGCACCGGCACCCCCGCATCGGCGGCCCGCTTGCACACCGGGACGAACATCTCGATGGCCTCGGTCCGCGAGCGGTTGAGGTTGCGCTGGGAGAAGCTCTCCGTCGCCGAAGCGAAGATCGCGACCTCCCGGGCGCCCGCGGCCAGCGCGCGCTCGAGCCCTCGTTCGTTCGGGACCAGCACCGGGTAGCGCACGGCCGGGCGTTTCCTCATGCGGCGAAGGACCTCGTCGGCATCCGCCAGCTGGGGCACCCATTTGGGGTTCACGAACGAAGTCGCTTCGACGACCGGGAGGCCGGCATCGGCCAGGCGCTCGATGAGCTCGACCTTCACCTCGGTGGGCACGATCTCGGACTCGTTCTGCAGACCGTCTCTCGGCCCGACCTCAACGATCGAGACACGGTCGGGCAGTCCATCGCGGACGGGCGTCACGCCGCTCATGCTATGACGCGCCGGACAGGGCTAGACTCGCCGCAGGGCGCGCCGGGAAGACTGGTCGGCACCGATATCAGGCTGCATGGAGGCGTTCGGTGCCACGAGTGACACGCCCGCGGATAGCTCAGAGCCTCAGGACCTTTCTCGAGACCGAAGCAGCCGGCGGAGTGGTGCTGCTGGCTGCTGCGATCGCCGCGATCCTGTGGGCGAACCTGTCCGAGGCCTCTTATAGCGACGTCTGGGCGGCAGAGCTGCGACTCGGCGCCGGTTCGCTCACCAAGACGCTGGATCTGCGTCATTGGGTCAACGATGGGCTCATGACGATCTTCTTCCTCGTGGTGGGGATGGAGATCAAGCGCGAGCTCGTGGTCGGCGAGCTACGAGACAGGCGGACGTCGTTCGTTCCCGTGGTCGCCGCGGCCGGCGGCATGATCGGTCCGGCGCTCGTCTACCTGGCGCTGAATCCGCAAGGTCCTTCGTCGCGGGGGTGGGGCATCCCGATGGCAACCGACATCGCATTCGCCGTGGGAGTGCTCGCTGTTGCCGGGCGCCGAGCGCCCCCGGGGGCGAGGATCTTCTTGCTCACTCTCGCCATCGTCGACGACATCGGGGCTATAGCGGTGGTCGCCATCGCGTACACCGAGGAGCTTTCCCTCGACGGGATCGCGATAGCGCTCGCGGCGCTGGGGGCGCTCGCGGTGTTGCGACGCGTCGGCGTGCGGAAGGTCTGGGTGTACCTTCTCCCCGGAGCCGCCGTCTGGTGGGGAGTGTCCGCTTCGGGGATCCACCCGACCATCGCGGGGGCGATGCTGGGACTCATGACGCCGGCGCGGCCCGTCCGCGGTCGGCCGGTCCTCGACGAGCTGCAGGCACGACTGCACCCGCTGTCGAGCTTCGCCATAGTGCCGCTCTTCGCGTTGGCCAACGCCGGCATCGCCGTCGACCTGCGTTCGCTGGAGGCGGCCGTCCGGTCACCGATCTTTGGCGGCGTCGCTGCCGGCCTCGCGATAGGAAAGGTCTTCGGGATCGCTCTCCCGACCGTGGCGGTCGTCCGGCTGACGCGCGCGCGCCTGCCCTCGGGCATGGGACTGCGGGACGTCGCGGGCGTAGGCATCCTCGGTGGCATCGGCTTCACCGTCGCGATCTTCATCGCCGAGCTCGCCCTCGGCGAACCCGCCGACGTCGACGCAGCGAAGATCGGTGTGGTGCTCGCATCGGTGGCCTGCGCCCTGTCGGGCGCGGCCGTCATCTCGTTCGGTCGAAAGCGTCGCGCTCAGTCGGGTTCGAAGTCGACCAGGGGCTGACCGCGCTCGACCTGATCGCCCTCGGAGCACAGGACCGCCCGCACGGTTCCGGCGGCCGGTGCCCTTATCGCATGCTCCATCTTCATCGCTTCGACGACCACCAGCTCATGCCCGGCCTCCACAACGTCTCCCGACGCGACACGCACGGCTATCACACGGCCCGGCAGCGGCGAATCGAGTCGAGCGGCGCCCGCGGCCAACCGCCGCAACGCCGGTCCGACCGGGATGTCGTGCTGCGCACCCTCGACCCAGACGTACCACCGGTCGCCGCCTCTCGCCGCCGCGGCTCGTCCTCCGTCGATGGTCCAGGCGTGACAGTCGGCCCCGCGCTCGACGCTGGACCCTCCGTCTACGACGAATGGTCCGGTCCCATCGACGACGAGCACTTGCTCCTCGCCACCCGGACGCAGGACGACACGGGTCCGGCTCACGCCACCGGATCTCCACGGCCCGAGGCCCGTCCAGGGATCGGCGATCTGTCCCGAGCCCGAGAGATGAGCCGCTTCGGCCGCCGCGGCGACGAAGGCCGCGGTAGCTGCCGCGTGACCGCTGGGGGCCGGGGTCGCCGGCGGCGACGTGTCGAGCCAGTCGGTGGTGACCGACCCGTTCGTCACCGCCGGGTCGCGCGCGACATGGGCTAGAAAGGTCAGGTTCGTGCGGACGCCGAGCACCTCGGATCCCGCCAGCGCACCGCGCAGAGCGGCCAGCGCGGCGCCGCGGTCCTCGCCGTGGACGACGACCTTCGCGAGCAAGGGGTCGTAGTACGTCGAGACCTCCGTCCCTTCCTCAATGCCTGTGTCGATGCGGACGTCGTCGGGCCAACGGACGTGCTCGATACGTCCGGCCTGCGGGATGAACCCCTCTTCGGGCGCCTCGGCGTAGACGCGGACCTCGATGGCGTGACCGTCGATGTGTACGTCCTCCTGCGCCATGGGCAGTCGTTCACCGAGTGCGACCCGCAGCTGCAGCTCGACGAGATCCAGACCCGCGACGAGCTCGGTGACGGGATGCTCGACCTGGAGGCGCGCATTCATCTCGATGAAGCCCACTTCATCGGACGGTCCGACGAGGAACTCACACGTTCCCGCACCGACGTACCCGGCCCGCCGAGCGAAACGCACGGCCGCGGCGTGGAGCGTCGCGCGCACGTCGGCGTCTAGACCGGGAGCCGGCGACTCCTCGAGGATCTTCTGGTGCCGGCGCTGCAACGAGCAGTCTCTCTCACCGAGGTGAAGAACGTTCCCGTGAGCATCGGCCAGGACCTGCACCTCGACGTGTCGAGGGCGCTCGAGGAAACGCTCGAGGATGAGCCGGTCGTCGTCGAAGGCGGCCGCGGCGACCCGCTGGGCGACCCGGATCGCCTCGAGAAGGTCCTCGGGCCGGCGGACGACGCTCATCCCCTTCCCACCGCCGCCGCCGGCCGGCTTCACGATCAGCGGAAAGTCGACGTCCCGAGCGGCCTCCACAAGCGCATCTTCGCTCTGGTCGTCCCCCGCGTAGGACGGCAGGATCGGCACCCCGGCATCGATCGCCGATCTCTTGGCCGCGGCCTTGTCACCGACCTCGCGCAGGACGCTCGCCGGGGGACCGACGAAGATCAGGCCCGCTTCAGCGCACTCCTGCGCGAAACGGTCGTCCTCGGCCAGGAAGCCGTAC
>JBOGXL010000253.1:0-2688 GCA_050694575.1 Actinomycetota bacterium
CCGGCCGGGACGTCGACGGTGTCGGCAACGCCGGCGATCCACCGAACGTCCTCGGCCCGGCACTCGGAGAAGAGCTTCAGACCCCTGATCTCCCGCAGCTTCTGATCGGCCACAACTGCCTCCTTTCGTCGTCGCTGGGCCGACCATAGGCGCGGCGAATCCGCAGGTCATCGTGCGGAAAGGTGAACGGGCTTCCACCGACAAGCGTGTTCTGGGGTCATACCTCGGAATGAGGCGCCGCCCGACCATCGAACGATGAAGGGCGGCCAGCCCAGGGCCTACGCTTGAGAGGACATGCGAGCCATGGCGAGTCAGCACAACGACATCGAGTGGCCGTGGTACGTCCCGGTCGGTGCGGCGGTCATCCCGGCCGCCATCGCGGGCGAGGTCGCATTCCACCGACGAGCCGTTTGGCCACCGACCATCGAAGCCCTCTGGATCGTCCTGGCCGTGGCGCCGTACATCCTGGACGCGCTGGATCAAGCCGTCCCGTTCCGCCTGTCACTCCCCGAGTGGCTGTTCAGCGCGATGGTTATCGGTCCCACGACTCTCCTGTTGCTCGAACCGGTCGAGCTGGATTTCGTCCCGTTCATGCTCGTCTTCCTAGCCGGCGAGATGGGAAGCAGGCTGCGCATCCCGGCGAGCGCGCTCGTGGCAGGAGCAGGCATCGGCGTGATGATGGGGCTGGAGATCGCGGGGATCTTCCAGGGCGGGTTCATCTGGGTGATCGGGATCCTCTTCGGCTGGTGCGCCGGCATGGTGATGCAACAGCAGATGCTTCTGACCTCACGGATGAAGGCGGAGCAAGCCAGCCTCGCCGAGCGGTCGGCGACGGAGGAGCGCCAGCGGATTGCCCGCGAGATCCACGACGTGATCGCGCACTCGATGAGCGTCACGATGCTTCACATCACCGCAGCGCGGATGGCTCTCGAGCGTAACCGGCCGCCGGACGCGCTCGAGGCGCTGCTCGAAGCGGAGCAACAGGGACGCAACAGCCTGCGGGACATCCGCCGCACGGTCGGGCTCCTCGGCCCGGAGGAGAGCTCGACGGCGCCGGCCATGCCGTCGGCCGCAGACGTGCCCAGGCTCGTCGCCGACTTCCGGGCGGCCGGTCTCGACGTCAACCTTGCGTTGGACGGTGACGTCGGATCCCTACCGCCGGCGGCCGGACTCAACGTCTATCGGATCGTCCAGGAGTCGCTGACGAATGTCGTTAAGCACGCACCGGGGGCCAGGGCCACCGTCGACCTGAAGGTTGATGGAAGCAACATCCGCCTGCGCGTGCACAACGAGTCGGGCAACGGCGCCGTCAACGCGGTCCGGAGCGAAGGCGGACTGGGACTGAAAGGCATGGCGGGACGCGCGGCGTTGCTCGGTGGCACCCTGGCCGCCGACGACGACGGCGCCGGCTGGACCGTTTCGCTCGTAGCGCCTCGCCCAACCGCATGATCCGCGTTCTGCTCGTCGACGATCAGGAGCTCGTCCGGGCCGGACTGCGGCGCATCCTCCAAACGACCGACGATCTCGAAGTCGTCGCCGAATGCGGCGACGGCGACGAGGTGTCGGCGGCGGTGCACGAGCACTCGCCCGACGTCGTCTTGATGGACATCCGGATGAAGCGAGTCGACGGCGTCGAAGCCACGCGACGGCTGCGGACCGACAACGGCGGCCCCCCGGTCCTCGTCCTCACGACCTTCGACGACGATGAGCTGCTCTCCGGCGCGCTGCGCGCGGGCGCTGCCGGTTTCCAGCTCAAGGACGCGCCGGGCGAAGAGATAGTCCGGGCGATCCGCACCGTCGCCGACGGCGAAGCGTGGCTCGATCCCGGCGTGACCGGACGCGTTCTGCGAACCTACAGCGCTCGCACTCCGACGACGAAGGAAGCCAAGCTCGCGATAGGCAGGCTCACCCCGCGAGAGCTCGAAGTCCTCGAGCTCGTCGGGCGCGGGAGCACGAACACCGAGATCGCCGAGCACCTCGTCATCAGCGAGGTCACCGTGAAGAGTCACATCGGGCACATCTTCACCAAGCTCGGCGTGCGGGACCGCGCGGCGGTGATCGTCTTCGCCTTCGACAACGGATTGGTCACCCCGCAGGGCTAAGAGCGCGCCGGCAGCAGCATCTGCGTGTTGCGGAAGAGCGCGATGGTTCGTCCCGTATCGAGGTTCGTGACTTCGCAGTCCCACACCTGCGTGGTTCGTCCGGTGTGCCTCGGGGTCGCGCGGCCCTCCACCGTCTCGCCTTCCCGGGCCGAGCCGAGGAAGTTCGCCTTGAGCTCGATGGTGGTGAACGTCGTCTCGGGCGGGGCGTTGCGCGGCGTGCCGATGGCGCACAGCGTGTCGGCCAGCGCGATCACCGCCGGAGCGAACAGGTAACCGGTTCCGGCGATCAGCTTGCTCGTGACGCGGATCCGTCCGACGACGAGATCCTTCGACACCGCGGTGAACTCGCATCCGAGCATGCCGGGTACCAGGGGGCCGAAGAACGCGTTCGCGGCCCCGACGGGATCCTTGTCCCAGTCCTGAGTCATCGGCCCTCGTACGTCGCCTTGCCCGGCCCCTCGGCGAGGAAGCTCTCCAAGCCTCGCCGCGTGTCGTCGGTCGAGAAGAGCTTCGTGAACTCGTCGAGCTCGAAGGCCAGCCCTTCTTCGATACCGGCGTTGGTCGCGCGCAGGATGGCGCGCTTCGC
>JBOGXL010000254.1:0-5836 GCA_050694575.1 Actinomycetota bacterium
GACCGCGCCTGCACGCCCCAGTGCTCGTCCAGCTTCGTCAGGATCCACAACGACCGATGCGTCGCGTACTTCTCGCCGTCGGCGTGATAGCGGCTGAAGGTGACGTCGAAGTGGACCTTGTCTGCGCCGGCGTGGACGAGATCGCAGGCATCGAGGGTCGAGTGGTCCCATCCCTCGATCTCGGCGAGACGCTCGAAGGGTGTGGAGAAGTCCTCGGCTCTGTCGACGGTTCTGACGCGGCCGCTGGCCAGCCTGACGTGCGGGAAGTTCATGGCCACCCGCATGGCTTGGTCGTCACGTCCGTTGAAGCCTTCGAAGAAGGCCTCCACGGCCCGCCGTGCCGCCCGGACGGCCTCGTCGCTCATCGTCATGGGAGCGTAATCCACCCGCGTTGAGGGGCGTGCAGAGCTGGGCGTATCCTTCAGCGCATGACCAAACAGATATCGATGGTGGAGTACCTCGAGTTGAGCAACGGCGGGCCGCACCTCGTCGCGAGCGTCTGCGCGAGCTGCGGGGCCACGTATTGGGACAGGCGGAACGCCTGTGCGAAGTGCGGGAAGACGGAGTTCGAGCGGCGTCAGCTCGCCGACGACGGTGAGCTCGTCTCGTTCTCGATAGTCCACCGGGCGGCGCCGAACGTTCCCACGCCGTACGTATCGGCGGTGGTGCATTTGAACGGCGGCGGCGCCGTCAAGGCGAACCTCGTCGACATCGACCCCGATCCGGAGAAGGTCCGGCTCGGGATGAAGGTGAAGCTCAAGACATTCGTGGCCGGTACCGACGACGACGGCACAGAAGCCGTCGCGTTCGGTTACGCGCCGGTTTAAGGAGGAGTGCGCGGATGAGCGAAGACGTTTGGGTCCTCGGCGTATCGATGCTGAAGTTCGGGCGCTACCCGGACAAGGACACTGTTGATCTGGGATCGGAGGCAGCGCTCGCCGCTCTCGCCGACGGCGGCGTCACCATCCACGACATGGGCGTGATGGGCGTGGGTTGCCTATACGAGGCCAACGCCATGCTCGGCCAGCGCATCCAGAAGCAGATCGGCCAAACGGGCATCCCGGTGTACAACGTGGCCAACGCCTGCGCGACCGGGGCCAGCGCGCTGCGCACGGTCATCACGACCATCAAGGCCGGTGAGGCCGACATGGGTCTTGCGATAGGCGTCGAGCAGATGGGGAAGATGGGTCTCCTCGGCGGCGCCGCCCGCGGCCGGTCCGAGAAGCACGAGTACACGCGCGGCGGACGTTACGGCGCCGTCATGGGAACCGAGGGGATCCTCGGCACCAACCTCATGCCCGGTGTCTTCGCCCAGGCCGGGATGGAGTACGCATACCGCAACGACGGTGTGGGCTTCGAGCAGTTCGCCAAGGTCGCCGAGAAGAACCACTGGCACTCACAGCACAACCCCCTCGCGCAATACCAGAAGGTGTTCACCCTCGACGAGGTGATGAACGCCGAGATGATCTCCTACCCGAACACGCTCCTCATGTGCTGCCCGACCGGTGACGGTGCGGCAGCCGCCGTCGTCGTCTCCGACTCCAAGCTCAAGACGTTGTCGAACGAGCAGCGCCAGCGCGCCGTCAAGGTGGCAGCCTCGGTCCTCACGTCGGATCCGTGGAGCGAGGACGGTCAGGTGCAGCCGGACGTGAACACGCTGACGCGCAACGCCGCCGACAAGGCGTACGAGCTCGCCGGTGTCGGCCCGGAGGATCTCGACCTCGTCGAGCTCCACGACTGCTTCGCGACGGCCGAGCTCTGTCATTACGACAACCTGCGGCTGTGCGAGCCGGGCGGAGCAGGCGCGTTCATCGACTCGGGCGGCCCGCGACGCGACGGCAAGACTCCGGTGAACGTCTCGGGCGGCTTGATCTCGAAGGGTCACCCGCTCGGCGCCACGGGTGTCGCCAACGTCTTCGAGGTGACGACGCACCTGCGCGGAGAAGCCGGCGACAGGCAGATCGAGGGCGCGAAGGTGGGCATGACGCACGTCATCGGTCTCGGCTCGGCGTGCTCCGTCCACATCCTCGAGAAGGCCGCCGTCTAGCTTGTGGCCTGCTGACATCAGTGGACTGAGGAGGGGACGATGAGCGACACGACCTTGGAGCGGTCGTCGGCGGTTCGTTACACATCACCCGCGGGCATCAATCGAGATCTGTTGCCGTGGCGCCTGTGGTCCAAAGCGAAGAAGCTCTTCTGGGACCCGGCGGACATCGACTACACGCAGGACGTCGAGGACTGGAACACGCTTCCCGAGGAAGGTCGGATCGGTGTAGCGGTCGGGGCGCGTGGCTTCATGGTGGGCGAGGAAGCCGTCACGCTTGACATCCTTCCGCTCGTGCGGGCGATCTCCGACGAGGGACGCCTCGAGGAGACGATCTACCTGACGTCTTTCGTCCTCGAGGAGGCCAAGCACGTCGACTTCTTCCGGACGTGGTTCGACGCCGTCGGCTTCGATCCGTCCACGTTGCCTGCCTTCACGTATGGGGAAGGCCAGACGAGCTACCAGACGGGCGGTGGACAGGACATCTTCGGCGGCGAGCTCCAGCGCGTCATGTCCCGTCTCGACAACGACCGCTCGCCCGAGGCGTTCCTCGACGCCGCCATCACATACAACCAGTTCATCGAGGGCGTTGCCGCGATCGCCGGCTACAAAGGGTGGAGCAAGTTCTTTGAGATTTATCCGGCTCTGCCCGGCCTGCAGGAGGGCCTTCGCCTCATCCAACGGGACGAACGCCGGCACATCGCGTACGGCACGTATCTGTGCCGACGCCTCCTCGCCGCGAACCCCGAGCTCTGGGAGTTCGTCGAGCGACGGTGGGAGGAGCTGACCCGGCCGTTCATCGAGTTCCGCCGCTCGCAGCCCGGCGCGGGGAGGGGACGCTTCACGCAGGCGCTGATCGATAGGCGGCTCGAGGTCATGCGCTCGGCCGTCGGCCGCAGCGTCGAGCAGATCGAGAACGGGAGCCTCGAGGAGCTCGAGGCCACGAGCGACCTCCCCGCGCCCGCCGCCTAGCTCTACCCGGTGCCGGTCAAGGTCCTCACGCTCAACCTCTGGAACCGTGCGGGCCCGTACGACGGTCGGAAGGCCCGGATCCGCGAGTGGGTCGAGCGTCTCGAACCCGACGTCATCGGCTTCCAGGAAGCCATGCGCGGCGAGGGGTTCGACCATGTCGGTGAGCTTCTTGACGGGCTCGACTACGAGATCGCCTATGCGTGCGCGTCGATGTGGGAGGGCGTCGAGTTCGGCAATGCCATCGCCTCCCGATGGCCGATCACAGACACGGAGGTCCTTCCGTTGCCGAACCTCGGCAGCGGCGAAGAACGTTGCGCGGTCTCCGTCTCGATCGACGCACCCGTCGGGGAGCTGTCCTTCACGTGCACGCGCCTGAACTGGAAGTTGCACCACGGCTTCGTCCGAGAGGCGCAGGTCGTCCCCTTGTGCGACATGGTGCTGCGACGCAGGCCGCGTGAAGGCTTCCCGCCCATCGTCGTCGGGGACTTCAACGCCGAACCCGACTCGACGGAGATCAGGTACGTAAAGGGGTTCGCATCGCTGCACGATCGAAGCGTGATGTTCTACGACGCTTGGGCCGTCGGCGGGGAACCAGGGCCGGGCTACACCTGGTCCAATCGCAACGCCTTCGCGGCTATCGCGCTCGAGCCCGAGCGACGCATCGACTACATCTTCACGGGCTATCCGATCCGTGTCGGCGACAGGTACGGGATAGGGAAAGTCACGACCTGCCGCGTGGTCTGCGACGACGAGTCGGACGGCGTATGGCCGTCCGATCACTTCGGTGTCTACGCCGAGCTGAGCACCGACCGGCTCAAGCCACCGCGCTGGCCGGACGCGTAGCTTCTTCACGCCAGAAGACCCCGCACCAGGTACAGTTATCGAGAACCGAGGGCCGAGATGAGACCACTGATCCGTGGAGCGTTCGTCTTCGCCATAGCCGTGTCGGTGTTCGCGCCGGCGGCCGCGTCCGCGCAAGATCTCCCCCCTCCTCCGGCCGAGATCCCTCCGCTTCCCGAACCGGTCTCGTCCACGCTGGAGCAGGTCGTCGGGATGGTTGCTCCGCAGGCCAATGACACGGCTCAGGCCCTTGCTCCCGTTGCCGAGGCATCGGGCTTCGCGTTCCGGCCGGCGTGCTCGACCGTCGGTGCCGGTCTCGTTGCCCTGGTGCTCGCCGGCGCATACGTACCCGTGCCGAATTCGGTGGTGGCCCAAGCCGTCGGTCCGTTCCTGATCTACTGCGCGTACACGTACGGCCTCGGTCCCGCCGATCCCGTCTTCATGCAACTCGACGCGGCCGTCGGTCCGGCGATAACCGAGCAGACCAAGCCCGTCGTCGACCAAGCGGCCGCCGGCTTGGCCCCCGTGCACGGCCAACTCGCGGCGGGCTGTGGCTACTCGCCGTTGCTCGCCGCCCCGCTGGCGTCCGTGCCGGCGCCGTTCAACCGCGTCGATCTGGTCAAGCTCATCTGCGGGTAACGGATCCGTTCGGATCGAGCTTGTCGCCTTACGATGGTCGTCCGCTGGCGTGGCGCAACCGGTAGCGCAACGGATTTGTAATCCGTAGGTTGGGGGTTCGAGTCCCCCCGCCAGCTCGTTCATGGACCGTTGTGAGGAGTGCGGCTACGCCTACGACGCGCTCGACCACGGCGAGCTCTCGGCGACCGTCAGAGGATTCGGCCCCCGGTACGCAGCCGCGATCAACCGTGACGACGCCGCTCTCCGCGCACATCCGATCGGTGGCACGTGGTCGATCCTCGAGTACGCCTGTCACTTCCGGGACGTCCTTCGGACCCAGCGTGATCGCGTCGCACTCGCCCTCACCGAAGACGAGCCGACGTTTCCTTCGATGCGCCGGGAAGAACGCGCGGTGGAAGAGCGCTATAACGAGCAGGATCCGGTACGCGTCACCTCAGAGCTGACGACGGCGGCGGATGGTTTCGCCGATGCCATCGACGATCTCGACGAGGCGGGATGGCAGCGTACGGGTGTCTACAGCTGGCCCGGAAAGCGCGTTCGCACACTCGATTGGGTCGCTCGCCACACGATCCACGAAGGGGAGCACCACCTCATGGATATCGAGCGGCTGGCCGGCGCGCTTACCTGACGGCGAACCCGATTACCTCTTCGAGCTCGCGCAGCGCATCGTCCGGATCGACGACCTTGATCGTCGTCATGCCGAGCTCCCGCGCGGGCTTGAGGTTCACGCCGAGGTCGTCGAGCATCACAGCTTCAGCAGGCTCGATCTCGAGCGACACGCACGCGATGCGGTAGAACTCCGGCTCCGGCTTCCGGACGCCGATCCTCGACGACTCGACTATCACGTCGAAGACATCGAGCAGCGTGGTCCGGCCTTCACGCGTTGGAGCGTCGTCGAAGCGGAAGAAGTTGTTCGTCAAGCACGCCTGTTTGAGACCACCTCGCTTTATCGTGTGCAGCGCGTTCGCCATCTCGGGACGGATGTCCCCCGAGAGGCAACCGATGACGGCGCGGGCGTCCAGCGGATGTCCCGCTGCTTCGGCTTCGGCTTCGTAGAGCACGCAGAACTCGTCTATCGACACCTGGCTGCGCTCGAACTTAGCCCACGCGTTCTCGTGGTGGTCGGCGGCGTTGAGCCCCCGGATGAATCCCTCAGGAAGGCCGTGCTCGCGCTCGTATCGCGCGAAGGACTCGAAGGGGCTCGTCGTGATGACGCCACCGAAGTCCCACAGAACGGCGCGGATCATATCTGGATGGAGCGTAGCGACTCCCTCGAACTGGCAGAAATGCTAGCGTCGGCCGTCATGGGTATCGGCGTCGAGGTGCGCGGCCACGTTGGTC
>JBOGXL010000255.1:0-3609 GCA_050694575.1 Actinomycetota bacterium
CCGACGAGATAGGTCGCGTGATCCGTGCCCGGCCCTCGGGGACGGAGTTCATGATCACCGTCGAACGCGACGACCGTCGTACCGACGTCGCCCTTCGGAGCCGGGCCGGGATCGTCGAGGGACGCCCCGGGATCGGCATCACCGTCGACACCCGCGACTTCCGGATCGACCTCCCGTTCCGGGTCCGCTTCGACGACGTCGAGATCGGTGGTCCCTCCGCGGGGGTCGCCTACGCGCTGGCCGTGTACGACCTGATCGTCCCCGAGGATCTCGCGCGTGGTCGCGACATCGCGATCACCGGCGAGATCGACCTCGAGGGTCGCGTCGGGCCGGTGGGAGGCGTGGAGGAGAAGTCGGTAGCCGCCGAGGAGGCGGGTGCCGATCTCTTCCTCGTGCCCGAGGAAGAGGTCGAGCAGACGCGCGGGTCGGGAGTTCCCGTACGGGGGATCGAGACGCTCATGGAGGCGATCGACCTCTTGCGGACGACCAGGAGCGTCTAGGGCTTGGAGGCCCCCACCACCCACATCGCGAAGTACTGGGAACCTCCGCCGTAGGCGTGTCCCAGGGCGCGGCGCGCGCCGTCGATCTGGTGCTCGCCGGCCTGTCCACGGACCTGCATGGCCGCCTCGGCGAAGCGCAACATGCCGGACGCGCCGATGGGGTTCGAGCACATGACGCCGCCGGACGGGTTGACGGGCATGTCGCCGTCGATCGCCGTGGCGCCGGTGTCCGTCATCTTCCAGCCCTCACCGAGCGGCGCGAAGTGAAGGTTCTCCATCCACATCGCCTCGAACCACGAGAACGGGACGTAGATCTCGGCGGCATCGAGCTCCTTGCGCGGGTCGGAGATGCCGGCTTGCCCATAGGCGTCGCGCGCGCACTCCTGTCCGGCGACGGGGTTCACCTCGTCGCGGCCCGCGAACATCGTCGGCTCCGATCGCATGGCCGTCGCGTGGACCCATGCCGGGGGCGTGGGCGCCTTCGCCGCCGACTCGCTCGCGAGGACGAGCGCGCACGCGCCGTCGGATGACGGGCACGTCTCGAGGTACCGGATCGGATCCCAGAGCATGAGCGAGTCGCGAACTTCCTCGTACGTGATGTTCGGCAGATGCAGATGCGCGTACGGGTTCTTCACGCCGTTGAGCCTGTCCTTCACGGCCACCTTGATGCCGATGTCGTCGGGCGCCTTCGAGCGCCGGATGTACTCACGGATGTGAGGCGCGAAGTACCCGCCGGCTCCCGCGACGAGCGGCGGGGAGAAGGGGATCTTCATCGCCAGAGCCCACATCGCGTCGGATTCGGACTGTTTCTCGTAGGCGACGGTGAGCACGCGTTCGTGGATGCCCGCTTGGATGAGGCTCGCGGCCACGAGCGCCGTTGAGCCGCCGACGCTGCCGGCCGTGTGCACTCGGATCATCGGTTTCCCGACGGCGCCGAGCGCGTCGGCCATGAAGATCTCGGGCATCATCACGCCCTCGAAGGTGTCGGGGGCCTTTCCGAGGACCACGGCATCGATGTCGCGCCAGGTGAGATCGGCGTCCTCGAGGGCACGCTTAGCCGCCTCACGCACGAGGTCGATCTGCGAGCAGTCGTCCCGCCTGGTGTCGTGCTTGGTCTGTCCGATGCCGATGACGGCGCAGTTGTTCGCCATCTAGCTCGCTTCCAGAACGGCGACGAGGTTCTGTTGCAGGCACGGGCCGCTCGTCGCGTGGGCGACGGCGCGGTCCGCTTCGCG
The DNA here is from genome assembly GCA_050694575.1 of Actinomycetota bacterium. Taxonomy (GTDB): domain Bacteria; phylum Actinomycetota; class JAICYB01; order JAICYB01; family JAICYB01; genus JBOGXL01. Next base: position 1,736 of record JBOGXL010000255.1, read on the forward strand.
GCGATGGATCCGTCCGGCCGCCTCAACGAAGCGCTCGAGCCCGGCCACCATGACCGGGTTCCCGGCGAGGGCTCCGCCGGACGGGTTGATCACCGTCTCCCCGTCCAGACCCATGGCTTCGCGCAGGATCAGCTCCTGGTGCGTGAACGGAGCGTGCAGCTCGGCGACGTCGACCGTGCCCTCACCGACGCCGGCCTTCTGCGCCGCGAGCGCCGTCGAGGGCGACGTCGTGAGATCGCGCGCGCCCAGCGAGTGCTGCTCGATGCGATGGTCGATCCCCCGGATCCACGCCGGACGCGAGCACACTTTCTCGGCGAGCTCACCGGCGGCCAGGACGACGGCGGCCGCGCCGTCGGCGATGGGCGGGCAGTCGTGACGGCGCAGGGGCGACACGATGTACGGCGCGTCGAGGTCGGCGCTCCCGTTCCGCGCAGCGACCCCGGCGAGGTCCTGTTCGGTCTTGCCGGTCTTCTCGAGATAGGCCCGGGCCTGCAATGCGGCCATCGAGATGGGATCCGGCCACAGAGGTGCGAGCACGTACGGGTCGAGCTGCAGGCAGAGGACGTCTTTGAGGTCGCCCATCGACGACTTGCCCACCGCGTACACGAGGGCCGAATCGAGGTCGCCGTGCTGGAGACGCACCCAGGCTTCGTACAAGGCCCATGCGCCGTCCATCTCGACGTGCGACTCCACGATCGGGGGCCAGGCCCCCACGGCGTCGAGCGCGCTGACGAAGGAGAACGGCTGACCGGCGAGGAAGTCGCAGGTGCCCGAGCACGTGAAGCCGATCTCCTCCTTCGGGATCCCGCAATCGGCCAGCACCGCGTGCACGACCGGCATGAGGATCTCGACCTCGTTGCGAACGCGCTCCTTGCGCACGTGGGGTGCGCGCGATACCGAGACGATGGCGACGTCACGCATCCATCTGTTCCTTCACGGGGCGGAAGTGCGCTATCGACTCCGTCGTCGGCCCCCATTCCGACTTGTCCTTCCACACCGCTTCGACACGCATCCCGATGTGGATCTGGTCGTACGGGATCTCCTGGATCAGGTGATAGAAGCCGATATCGGCGCCGTCGAGCTGGATGGTCGCGGAGACGTACGGGCACTCGACGGCCTGTCCGGCGAAGGGGATGTTGACTATGCAGAAGGCGGTGATGGTGCCCGTCTGTGCGAGTTCGACCTCTTCGTCGGTCGCCACGCCGCACGTCGGACACGACCCGCGTGGCGGCACGTAGACCTTCCTGCACTTGGGGCAGCGCTGACCGACGTAGCGGCCTTGTTCGATGTGCCGGAGGAAGCGCGACGCCGCCTGACCCGGCGAGTAGTCGTACTCGAGGTGGATCGGCGTGATGATCGTCGGGCGAGGTTGCTCTTCGGTCATGCCTGAGGCTCGAAGCATGCGAGGTCGAGGATCGAGCCGGTGGGCTCATCGGCCCAACGCGCCTTCACGCGCATCCCCGTGGACATCTTCGATTCGTCGCCGGCATCCACGGCGTGGAGCATGGCGGTGTCCGCGCCGTCGATCTGCACGAGCGCCCACGCGAAGGGGTGTTGGAGCGGATGCTTGGCCCTCGGCTTGGTGACCCACGCCCACGTGGTCACGACACCGGTGTCGGGCAGGTCGACGAGCTCGGCGACGTCCTCGCCGGTTTCCGGGTCGTGTGGTGTCGGCGGCACGACGATCTTCCCCGAGGCCGTGCGTGCTCCGACGAGCTTGCGGTTGGCGAGGCCTTCGAAGAACGCCGCGAGGGTCGGCCCCAGGCTGCGCGTGTAGCCGGACACACCGGACGCCCCCGTGTAGTCGAGGACGTGCTTCGCGCTGAGGGGCTCCATCCTGGCGGTCAGATACCCAACTGGGTGGCGATCAGCTC
>JBOGXL010000256.1:0-2933 GCA_050694575.1 Actinomycetota bacterium
CTCCAACGGCGGGTACCGCGAGCTCGAGCACAAGGAGCAAGACAAGTACTCCGTCCGCTGCGCACCGCACTTCACCGGCGTTCTGAGGGATTCACTCGACTGGATCGACGGTTGGCTCGACGTCGAGATCAACTCGACAAACGACAACCCGCTCTTCGATCCCGCCACCGGACGGGTTCACAGCGGAGGCAACTTCGCCGGCGGTCACGTCGCACTGGCGATGGACGCCCTCAAGACCGCCGTCGCGAGCGTCGGCGACCTGATGGACCGTCAGCTGGAGCTCGTCGTCGACGAGAAGTTCAACAACGGGCTGACGCCCAACCTCATCCCGCACCTGCCGCCCGATCATCCCGAGGCGGGCGTGAACCACGGCTTCAAGGCGATGCAGCTCGCGTGCTCGTCGCTGTGCGCCGAGGCCCTGAGCAAGTGCATGCCGCTGACGGTGTTCTCGCGTTCCACCGAATGCCACAACCAGGACAAGGTCTCGATGGGGGCGACGGCCGCCCGACAGACGCGGGACGTCGTCGCGCTCGTCGAGAAAGTGGCGGCCATCCACCTCATCGCACTGTGCCAGGCCGCCGACCTGCGGGGTCCGGACAAGCTCGGCGCGACGCGCACCGTCTACGATCGCGTACGTGCACACGTGGAACCGCTCGAGGTCGATCGTCCGATGGCCGACGACATCATGCGCGTAGTCGAGATGATGCACGACGGGACGCTCGTGGCCGGGCTCGAGCCCGGACCGTCGTGACCGTAGACACACGGTCAGTGATCGACTTCCGGACCACACCCGAACGCTACCGGCACTGGCGGATGGAGATCGAAGGGCGCGTGGCCACGCTCACCATGGACGTCGACGAGTCCGGCGGTCTGTCGGCGGGCTACGCGCTCAAGCTCAACTCCTACGACCTCGGCGTCGACATCGAGCTGCACGACGCCGTGCAGCGGCTGCGCTTCGAGCACCCCGAGGTGGGCGCGGTGGTCGTCGCCGGCGCCAAGGACAAGGTCTTCTGCGCGGGCGCGAACATCGGCATGCTCGCGCGAGCCGACCACGTACACAAGGTCAACTTCTGCAAGTTCACCAACGAGACGCGCCTGGCCATCGAGGACGCTTCCGCCAATTCCGGACAGGTCTACCTCAGCGCGCTGAACGGCACGGCCGCCGGCGGCGGCTACGAGATCGCGCTCGCCACCGAGTACATCGTCTTGGTGGACGACGGCTCGTCGGCGGTCGGCCTGCCCGAAGTGCCGCTGCTCGGCGTCCTGCCGGGTACCGGCGGGCTCACGCGGCTGACCGACAAACGGAAGATCAGACGAGATCTCGCCGACGTGCTGGCCACTCGGCCCGAAGGGGTGAAGGGAACCCAGGCCCTGGAGTGGGGGCTCGTCGACGAGATAGTGCCGCGCAGCCGCCTGGCCGAAGTGGCCGGCGAACGCGCGCGGGAGCTTGCCGAACGATCCGATCGTCCGACCGATGGGCGCGGCATCTGCCTCGAACCGATCGAGCGCGAGCTCGGCGACGAGATCCGTTACTCCCATGTTCGGGCGGCTCTCGATCGGGATGCGCGAACCGCGTCGATCACGATACGGGGCCCCGAGGGTGACCAACCGGCCGACGGCGACGCGATCCGTGAGCTCGGCGGCTCGTACTGGCCGCTGGCCGTGGCGCGCGAGCTCGATGATCTCGTCCTGCACCTGCGATTCAACGAGCCCGAGCTCGGCACGCTGGTGCTGCGCACCGAAGGTGATGCGGCAGCGGTCGCCGAGGTCGACGACGTGCTGTTGCGCAACGCCGACGACTGGCTCGCGCGGGAGATCGTCCTTAACCTCAAGCGCGTGCTCAAGCGCCTGGACGTGACGTCGCGCACGCTCATCGCGCTCATCGAACCCGGCAGCTGCTTCGCCGGGACGCTTTACGAGCTGGCCCTGTGTGCCGACCGCAGCTACATGCTCGACGAGGGGACGAGCGTGCTCCTCACGCCCATGAACTTCGGCCCCCTGCCGATGGGAAACGGCCTCACTCGCCTCGAGACCAGGTTCTGGGGCTCGGAGGAGCCGGTCGTGTCTTTGAGCCGACGCCGTGGTGAGCCTCTCGAAGCCAAGGCGGCGGCTGATGCGGGCCTCGTGACCTTCGTGTACGACGACATCGATTGGGACGACGAGATCCGCGTCGCCCTCGAGGAGCTCGCCAGCTTCTCGCCCGACGCATTGAGCGCGATGGAGGCCAACCTGCGCTTCGCCGGACCGGAAACCCTCGAGACGAAGATCTTCGGGCGGCTGTCGGCCTGGCAGAACTGGGTCTTCTCGAGACCCAACGCAACCGGCGAACAGGGAGCCCTCCCGAGATACGGCACCGGACAACGCGCGACGTTCGACCTAAGGAGAGTTTGATGGCGACCTCCGTCGACTACGGCGAGCGGATCCCGAACAACGTGGGACTCGGCGAGGACCGGCGGCTCCAGCGCGCGCTCGAGAGCTGGCAGCCGCGCTTCATCGACTGGTGGCGCGACCTCGGGCCCGTGGCCTTCAAGGACCACGAGGTGTTGCTGCGCACGGCGGTTTCCGTCGGGCGGGACGGCTGGGCGCACTACGACTTCGTCCGGCTCCCGGAGTATCGGTGGGGGATCTTCCTGGCCGAGCAAGAGCCGGATCGCACGATCGGGTTCGGCGAGCACAAAGGAAAGCCCGCGTGGCAAGACGTCCCCGGCGAGTACCGCGCCGATCTGCGCAACCTCATCGTGATCCAGGGGGACACGGAGCCCGCGTCCGTCGAGAAGCAACGGCTGCTCGGCCTGACCGCGCCGAGCCTGTACGACGTGCGCAGCCTGTTCCAAGTGAACGTCGAAGAGGGAAGGCACCTGTGGGCGATGGTGTATCTCCTGCACGCGCACTTCGGACGTGACGGACGCGACGAAGCCGACGGGCTCCTCGAG
>JBOGXL010000257.1:0-4244 GCA_050694575.1 Actinomycetota bacterium
TGCTCGGTCTGTCCAAGGCGCTCATGCTGCGTCCTCGCCTGTTGCTCGTGGACGAGCTCTCGCTCGGCCTCGCGCCGGTGATAGTCGCTCAGCTCTTCGAGATGGTGAGGGAGATCAACCGCGAGGGAACCGCCGTCGTCCTCGTCGAGCAGTCGGTGAACATCGCGCTCAACCTCGTCGACCACGCCTACTTCATGGAGAAGGGCGAGATCCGCTTCGACGGCCGCAGCCGCGACCTGCTGAAGCGGGACGACTTGCTGCGGGCCGTGTTCCTCGGAGCGAAGCGGCGCTGATGGAGCTCCCGGCGTCGGTCATCGTTCTCGGGATCATCACCGGGCTCGGCTACGGCTTGCTCAGTACGGGGATGGTGATCGTCTACAGGTCGAACCGGATCATCAACTTCGCGCACGGCGAGATCGGAGCGATATCCGCGGCGCTGTTCTCGCTGGCCGTCGCCCGTGGCGGCCTTCCGTATTACGTCGCGCTGCCGGGCGGTCTCGCGCTGGGGGCCGGGGTCGCCGCCCTGGCGGAAGTGGCGGTCGTGCGGCGGCTGCGCAACGCGCCTCGTCTCATGACCGTCGTAGCGACGCTCGGCCTCGGTCAGCTGCTCTTCGCTATCACGCTCCAGGCGACGACGGCCACCGAGCAGGGGCTGTTTTTCCCGTCGCCGCCGGGCCTGCCCACCTTCGAGGTGGGAAGCCTGATCGTGCACCCGGCTGCCACCGGCATGTTCTTCTTCGCGCCGGTCTTGGTCGTTGCGTTGGGTGTGTTCCTGCGGCGCAGCCGCTTCGGTCTGGCTCTGCGCAGCGCGGCGGCCAATCCGGAGGCGGCGCGCATGGCGGGCGTCTATGCGACGCGGATGTCGACGCTCGCATGGGCGATAGGCGGTGCGCTTGCGGCGTTCACGGCGATCCTCGTCGCACCGAACCTCCCCGGGGGGCTGTTGTCCGGAGCCGGCGTTGGTCCGTCGCTGCTCGTGCGCGGACTTGCCGGCGCGATAGTCGCGCGGATGACGAGCCTGCCCATGGCGCTGGGAGCCGGGGTGGGCTTGGGCGTGATCGAGGGCGTGCTCCTGCGCAACTTCCAGTCGGGCGGGGTCACGGAGATGGTGCTCTTCGGGATCATCCTCATAGCGCTGCTCGTCCGCTCCCGCGAAGGCACGCGCGAGGACGAGAAGGGGAGCGCGTGGGCGGCCGTGCAGCCGTGGCGAGCGCTGCCCGACGAGCTCGCGAAGGTCTGGACGATCCGCAACCTCGGCTGGATCCTCGGTCTGTCCGGGCTCGGGCTGCTGTTGCTCGCGCCGCTGTGGCTGAGCAACGTGACGGCAACGACGCTCACCGGCCTCGCCGGTTCGGTGATGGTGGCGCTATCGGTCGGGATAGTCACGGGCCTCGGCGGGCAGCTCACGCTCGGCCAGTTCGCCCTCGCCGCCGTCGGCGCGACGGTGTCGTATCACCTGACGTCGTGGATGGGCGGCAACCCGCTGTCGTTGATCGCCGGAGGGCTGGCAGCGGCCGCGGTGACCGTCGTCATCGGCCTGCCCGCGCTGCGCATCCGCGGTCTGTTCCTCGCCGTCACGACTCTCGGTTTCGCCGTCGCGATGACGTCCTGGGTGATGAAGCAGGAGTGGGCCCTCGGGAGTGGGGTGGTGCCGACGCCGCTGGAGATCGCCGGCAAGCCGCTCGACGGCGGCACGAGCTACTACTACTTCGCGCTGCTCGTCTTCGTCGGACTGTTCCTCGTCGCGCGCAACGTCCGGACGACGGGGTTCGGACGGCTGCTGCTCGCCGTGCGCGACAACGAGGACGCCGCTCGCGCGTTCGCGTTGCGTGTCCCTCTCATCAAGCTGCAGGGGTTCCTGCTCGCCGGGTTCATCGCCGGCGTGGGCGGTGCGGCGTACGCTCACTCCTTCGCCGGCTTCGGGCCGGGACACTTCGTCGCGCAGTACAGCATCGACTCGGTCGTGTACACGGTGGTCGGCGGCATCGGGATCCTCGCCGGGCCGTTGCTCGGCGTGGCGTTGGTGCAGGGCGTGCCGACGTTCGTCCCCGTCGAGTCGGTGGCGCTTGTCGCGACGCGCTTCGGACTGCTGCTGCTGATCCTGTACTTCCCGGGCGGGCTCGTGCAGCTCGTTGCGCCCGTGCGCGACGGGGTGATCCGTTGGATCGGGCGGATGTCCGGTGTTGCCGTGGCGGCGGTCGAGGAGCCTCCGGCGGAAGAGGCGCCGCTGGTGGCGCGGACGTCCGTGCGATCGCGCGACGGCCGTCGGCGACGCAGCGGCTCTGAGATCCTGCGCGCGGACGGCGTCCGCCGCAGCTACGGCGGATTGGTCGCGGTGGACGACGTATCGCTGTCCGTAAACGAGGGCGAGACGGTCGGGCTGATCGGCCCCAACGGGGCGGGGAAGACGACGCTCTTCGAGTTGCTGGCCGGGTTCGTGCGCCCGGACGAGGGTCGCGTGACGTTCCAGGGCACGGACGTCACGCGATGGTCGCCCGAGGCCCGGGCCGAGGCCGGGATCATCCGCTCCTTCCAGGACGTGACGCTCTTCCCGACGCAGACCGTTCTCGACACCGTGCAGCTCGCGTTGGAGCGAAAGGTGCGCACGCGGTTCTGGGAGTCGGTCGTCGGTCTGCGCGGACGCGACAACGCCCGCGCGGCGGCCGCGCGAGACATCGTCGGGTCGATGGGGTTGTGGTCGTTCCGGAACAAGCAGATCCAGGAGCTCTCCACCGGGACGCGCCGGATCGCCGAGCTGGCATGTCTAGTTGCGTTGGAGCCGAAGCTCCTGCTGCTGGACGAGCCGTCGTCGGGGATCGCCCAGCGGGAGACGGAGGCGCTCGGTGAGCTGCTCGTAGGACTGAAGGTTTCCCACGACATGACACTGCTCGTGATCGAGCACGACATCCCGCTCATCATGGGCCTGGCCGGCCGGATCATCGCGATGGACACGGGGAAGGTGATCGCGTCGGGAACCCCAGCTGCCGTCCGGCGCGATCCGAAGGTCGTGGAGGCCTATCTCGGAGGCAAGCTCGAAGCCATCGAGCGCTCGGGGGCCCGGACGTCACCCGCGAAGCGGAAGGCGCCAGCGTAGAGGCATTTACACCATCCGAGTGAAGGAGCAGTCAGCGCCCGAACCAGCGCGTACGGCGGCTAGAGGCGAACAGCGCTTTCTGCTCGGCTCCCTCGACAGAAGGGGCGAAGAAGATCCCGACCGGGTCCCGGCCGCCGAGGAAGTTCGCGTCGACGCGGGCGACCAAGCCACCGCCGAACTCGATGTAGCAGATGCCCGCTCCGTCGAAGGGCGCGGCCTCGTCTCCACGGAGCCTCGCGCGGATGTCGTCCGCGACGGCGACCGCCGCACGCTCCGCGAACACACCGGCTCTCGGGACGGGCGCGCTCGCGACGTCGCCGATCGCGTAGACGTCCGGGAACCGTGTTGCCAGGTTTCGTTCGTCCACGGGGATCCACCCGTCCTCGGCCAGGCCCGAGGCTTCCACGACCTTGGGAACCCGGTGAACGGGGATCCCGATGAAGAGGCCGTATCCGACGTCTGCACCGTCGGCGAGCTTGGCGATCTTGTTCGGTACGTCGAGCTCGGTGACGCGCAGTTCGGTCGTCAGTCCGATCCCACGCTCGCTGAGGCTCCGCTTGACCCCGTCGGACACCTCGTCGGACACCGGCACCGGCCGCACCTCGGGTGTGATCACACGGATCTCGATCCGGTCTCGTAAGCCGCGCTCAGTGAAGTAGTCGTGCAGCAAGATCGCGCCCTCGTACGGTGCGGGCGGGCACTTGAACGGCAGGCCGAGAACGGCGATGAGGATGGCGCCCACCTCGAAGTTCGGCAGGACGTCGCGCAGCCGCTCGGCCCCCGAGATCGAGTAGAACTCGTGCCCGCCCTCGACGAAGCCCGGCGTCGCCGCCTGGTCGTAGTCGGCCCCGAGGGCGATAACGAGGATGTCGGCCTCATAGCCGTGCGCGTCGGTCGTCACGCGTCGTGTCTCCGGATCGATCGACGTGACTCGCTCCCGCCGGAATTCCACGCCGTCCTTGGCGATGTCGCGGTAGTAGGAGCGCAGCTCGTCGGGGCGCCGACGTCCGAAGGCGATGTCGAACTTCTCGAAACCGAAGATGAACGAGTCGCTCTGATCGAGCAGAGTTATGCGAACGTCGCCGGCGAGTGTTTCCGACAGGAGCGTTGAAAGCTCCAGGCCCCCGAACCCCGCGCCGAGTATGAGCAC
>JBOGXL010000258.1:0-2246 GCA_050694575.1 Actinomycetota bacterium
GGCGCTGCGCCCCCCGAACCCCCAGCAGTTCGCCTGAGCTCTGCTCGTTCAACTCGCATAACTCTGGCGATTCTACGTGGCCTCCTCACCAGTGACTGCGCAGGGCTCCGCCGTCCACGGGGATCGACACGCCCGTGACGTACGACGCCTGCGTTGAGCACAGGAAGGCCACTACGGCGCCGAACTCGGCCGGATCACCAACTCGTCCCGCCGGTATGGCGCGAGCGGTCTCGGCCAGGACGTCATCGACCGAGCGGTGCGATGCCGCTGCCGTGGCGTCGGCGAGCTGGAGGGTGCGGTCGGTGCGGACGTTGCCGGGGAGCACGAGGTTGACGGTGATCCCGTCGGGGGCCACCTGGCGCGCGAGAGTCTTCGCGAAGCCGTGGACGGCCATCCGGACGGCGTTCGACAAGACCAGGATCGGTATCGGCTCCCGCACAGCCGTCGAGCTCACGAAGACGATCCGTCCGCCTCCACGCTTCCGCATCTCGGGGACGACGAGATGCGACAACCGCACCATCGGCTTAACCAAGAGATCGAGCGCGTCGTCGTAGGCATCGGCCGGAGTGTCGAGGGCGGATCCCGGTGTGGGGCCGCCGGTCGAGCCGACGAGGATGTCGATGCCCCCGAACGCTTCGATCGTCCGGTCGACGAGGCGCTGCGGTGTGTCGGGATGCTTGAGGTCGGCTTCTATACCTATCGCGCGGGTGAGCGCCTGCGCCTCGCGTTCGGCGGCGTCACCGCGACGCCCGCAGATCACCACCGACGCACCCTCGGCGGACAAGGCTTTGGCCGACGCCAGTCCGAGACCCGACGTCGAACCGGTGACGAGCGCGACCTTGCCGTCCAGACCCAGGTTCATGGCGACAAGTATGCAGACCTTCGTTCTAGGTCGCGAACGTCAGTTCGGTCAGCGTTTGGTTGCCGGATGCCTCGATGGCCAGGACCTCGGCCTTGAATTCGGCACCTCGTTCCATGAACTCCGGCGGGACCCTGAACTGCGTGACGGTGTTCGGGAGATCCGCCTCGAGAACGCGCAGGTTGTCGGACTCCTTCGTCACCACGACCTGGTATCCGACGATCTCGAGCTCGCGCACCGGATCCCAGTCGACGAGCACCGCGTTCGGCGACTGCGTCGAGCCGTGCCGCGGGGACCTGATCCTCGGTCCGGCCGGGAAGTCGTGCGTGAGTGGGACGCGACTGCGCATCCTGACGCCGTCGATCGTCTCACCGACGAATGTGTACTTCCCCTCCGGGAAGAGCTTCTTGAACTCCTCGAGAGGGAACTCATCGAACGACGGCTCGCTCGATTCCGAGAACAGCTCGGTCAAGCCGTAGTCCCTCAGCACACCCTGCGTCGTGATGTCGAGGATCTTCGCGCCGTCCGGACGGGAGATCGATATCGATCTCCACGGCTCGTGGTCGAGGAAGACCTGGAGGCCGGCGTCGCCGTCCGTCGCATTCACCTCGACCTTGAGGTCGGCGGCCTTGAACTTCACCGTCTTCCCGCTCTGGGCGCCGACGACGGAAGCTCCGGTCACCACTATGGCCACGCTCACAGCTACTGCGAACAGCTTTCTCATGATCCGCTACCTCCCTCTTCTCACCCGTCGCGCGCAACGGGGCTTGCGCGTCGATAGGGCCCGAGGATAGGAACGAGCACATGAAACGAACGTGAGAGCCGTCGAGAGCAATCGCTAACCAGACGGTGATGCGAGACGCTTCAGGGCCCGCCTACGCCAAACAGCTCGAGCGCAAGATCTGGATCAGGAACCCTGGCTCGCCAACCTCGTCGGTGTGAGCTGTATACTGTGGTGTATGCGGCGTACACAGATCTATCTGACCGACGAGCAGATTCGGGAGCTCAAACGAGCGGCACAGCGCCGCCGTGTTTCCATGGCTACATTGATCCGTGAGGCTGTAGACCGTTTCCTCAAGCGTAGGGGGGGAGGAGACGCCGAGGAAGCACTCGATCGCACGCTGGGCGCCCTACCCGATCTCGAAGTGCCGTCCCGAAGTGAATGGGACAGAGGGTATGCCTAGATTCCTCGTCGACACCGACGTCCTCATCGATCATCTTCGCGAAGGTGTTCGTGTCCCCGTCCCTCCCGCCGATACGGCATACTCCACGATCACGCGGGCGGAGCTGTACGCGGGCCGCGATACGGATGAGCGCGTCATCGACACATTGCTCGATGCCTTCGAGGAGATTCCCGTCGATCGGCGCATCGCGGAGTCGGCGGGCC
>JBOGXL010000259.1:0-1937 GCA_050694575.1 Actinomycetota bacterium
TGGATGAGGAACGAGATCGAGCTGGAGTACTACGCAACGCCCGGTCCGATGACGGACCTCTCGGGTTGCCCACCGGGAGCCTTCCAGGGACTTCCCGATGCTCCCGCCGACCTCATGCGAGTCGTCCGCGGCTGTGTCGTGGCATCGATCCCCGCGCCCGAAGGCCGAGACGAGGCCCAGATCCGGCCCGCGCCGGCCATGGTGGAGCGCATCCTTGAGCTCCAACCGTCGCCGCTCGTAGAGCCACGTCCTCCCGTCACGTGTTTCCTCGGCAACTGTCGGCACTTCGCGACGCTGAGCTGTGCACTGCTCAGGCGCAAGAGGATACCCGCCCGCGTCCGCGCAGGCTTCGCCGGGTACTTTCAGCCCGACATCTGGGTCGATCACTGGATCATCGAGTATTGGCGTCCGGCGGAGGAGCGGTGGGTCCGCGCGGATCCGCAATACGACGATGACTGGTTCCGGAGCCTGTATCCGAACGCCTCGTCGGAGTCGGTCGTGGAGCGGATGTACCTGTCGGGTGGGGAAGCGTGGCAGCGCTGCCGGCGGGGTGAGTTGGACCCCAACCGCTGCAACATGGGCGGTGAGAACTGGGGCATAGGCGAGGTCCGCGGGAGCGTCATGTACGACTTCGCTGCGCTCAACCAAGCCGAGATGCTCCCGTGGGATGTCTGGGGGCAGATGGAAGCCGCCTATCGCAACGAGACGGACGACACCTACGACGAGTTGCTCGACTCGATCAGCGCGGTGACCGGTGGCGACGACTTCGGCGCGATCCGTGAGTTGTACGATGGCAACGGCGACCTTCGGGTGCCCGCATCACTGCTTCCTGCCTAGGCATGGCCTTCGACGTTCTCTTTCTCCCACAGCCGACGCATCTCACGGGATCCGGCGAGCAGTTCTTCCAGCGTCCCGGCCCCCACGAGACGGCCGGCGTCCATGAGCAACACCTGATCGGCTCGGCGCAACGCAGCCGGGCGGTGCGAGACCACGAGGCACGTCACATCGCGACCAGGAGCGAACAGGCGACGCCACAGCTCCGCCTCCGTCTCCGCATCGAGAGCGGACGACAGATCGTCGAAGACCAGGAGCTCGGCGTCCCGGACGAACATACGCGCCGCCGCCGCCCGCTGGATCTGTCCGCCGGACAGTTTCACGCCGCGCGGCCCGATCAGGGTATCGAGTCCGTTCTCGAGCACCTCGACGTCGGTCTCCATCACCGCCGCATGGATCGCCGCGTCGAGCTCCGTCTGGTGCTCGGCTCGTCCGAGGAGCAGGTTGTCCCGCAGCGTCTCGCTGAAGAGACGGGGCACCTGGGGCGTGAAGGCACTGCGCGGCGGGACGAAGAACGTACCTGGATCGTCCACCGTCCGGCCGTTCCACACGATCTGTCCACCGTCGCGGGGTAGCAGACCGAGCAACGCGTGAACGAGCGTTGTTTTCCCAGCGGCGATCTTCCCGGTGATCACGGTGAACGACCCGCGATCGAGTGCGAACGAGACGTCGAGGATGCCTCGCACATCGTTGTCGTGGTCGTAGGTCAGCCCGTCCACCTCCAGGCGCTCGAGTGCGTCGCGTGCCGGATCCGGTGGCAGCTCGGGCAATGACCCTCGGAGGTAGACCGGAGCCGGCGCGACGAGCGCGGACCGAGGTTCACCGGGCACGACCGCGTGCATCCGGTCCATCGAGACGTCGATCCTCTTCAGGTCGCTGATCAGTCGTCCGATCTCCGTCGGGAGGTACATCAGCTGGTCGAGGAAGACGACGAACAACGCGAAGTCGCCCACCGTGAAGGTGCCGTCCCGGATCCCGCGGGCGCCGAGGAGGAGCACGAGTCCGGTCGCGACGTGGACGAGGTGGAAGTGGATCGAGTCGAGCATCTGCCCGAAGACGCTGTCGCGGACGGACACGCGTCGGCGCGCTTCACCCATCTCCTC
>JBOGXL010000260.1:0-9386 GCA_050694575.1 Actinomycetota bacterium
GTGCAGCACCGTGACCGATGCGCTTCAGTGACGAGATGTCGTAGCGCTTGCGCACCTCGTCGGGAAGCGAGAGCAAGCGGTGAAACATGATCGGGACGAGGTGGACGTGTGTGATCCGGTGCTTCTCGATGAGGCGCAGGGTCTCCTCGGGGTCCCAGCCGTCCATGATCACGACCCCGATCCCCCACAGGTAGGGGAGTCCGAGAGAGAAAGCCAGCGGCGCCGCGTGGTAAAGGGGCCCGGTGCACAGATGCAGGTCGCCGTCTTCATGAACACGAACGGCCTCGTTCTGTGCGCGACGCGGCGCAGGACGTCGGCGGAACACGCCCTTCGGTCGCCCGGTCGTGCCCGAGGTGTAGAGCATCGTCGTCCCGAGACTCTCGTCGGGCACGGGCTCGGGTGACTCCGCCTCGACGGCGGCTTCGTAATCCTCGAATCCGTCGATAGGACCGCCGACGGCGAGACGCACCGAAGCGTTCGGAGCGAGCTTGGCGGCCTCGGCGATCGTCTTTGCGAACCGTTCGTCCCCGACGAGGACCGCTGCTTCACAGTCCTTGACGATGTACGCGATCTCCTCGGCCCCCAGGTGCCAGTTGATGGGCGTGAGGCGAAGGCCGTTGCGCGCCGCCGCCAGGTAGACCTCGCCGAACTCCGGGCGGTTCGAGCACACGAGGGTGATCGCCCGACCGGCTTCGATCCCACGGGCGCGCATCGCGCGGACGAGCTGGTTCGTGCGCGCATCCAGCTCCGCCCAGGTCCTGTCGCCCGCGGCCGAGATGATGGCCATCTCGTCGGGTTGTGTGCGGGCGCGCTGGGCGACCGCGCGCTGGGGCAGCGTCGGGTAGTGAGGTGCTTCCGCCTGCTCTGTGGTCTGCTGCGACGCCGGCGCTTCGCTCATTCCCCTGTATCCCCTGCTAGATGATGCGGCACGAAGGGGCGGGAACGCACCTGCGGGATTTTCGGTTAATGCTCTATGGAGATGGATCAGCGCCTCTGCCTGTTATCGGTCCACGCCCACCCGGACGACGAAGCGTCCAAGGGGGCCGGGACCGTCGCCAAGTACCACTCCGAGGGCGTCCACACGGTTCTCGTATGCGCCACCGGCGGCGAGGAAGGCGACATCCTCAACCCGGATATGGACCGTCCCGAGATCAGGGAGAACCTCCCGGCCGTCCGCCGCGAGGAGCTTGCCCGGGCCGCCGAGATCATCGGCTACGACGACGTGGTCATGCTCGGCTACCGCGACTCGGGCATGCCCGACAGCGAAGCCAACGCCAACCCCGAGAGCTTCGCCCAAGCCGACTTCCGCGAGGCCGTCGGCCGTCTCGTGACGATCATCCGGCGGACGAAGCCCCACGTGATCCTCACGTACGGAGACGACCAGCGACGGTACCCACACCCCGATCACCTGCGCGTGCACGACATCTCACTCGCCGCCTTCGACGCAGCGGGTGATCCAGACCAGTACCTGTGGGCGGGTGATCCCTGGCAGCCGATGAAGATGTACTACAACGTTTGGTCGCGGAAGCGCATGCAGGCCGTCCACGAGAAGTTCCTGGAGCTCGGTCTCGAGTCGCCCTTCAGCGAGGATTGGTTCAAGAACTGGCCGGAGCAGGAAGAGCGGACGACGACCTCGATCGACATCTACGGGTTCCAGGATCAGCGGCGCGATGCGCTACTCGCGCACCGAACGCAGGTCGATCCCAACTCGAGGTTCTGGTTCGGCTTGCCGCCTGAGGTCCAGCGAGAGATCCATCCCTTCGAGGACTACATCATCGCCCGGTCCATCTCCGAGCCGCAGATCCCCGAGGACGACCTGTTCGCCGGGATCCGGGAGCGCGTCCGGGCCTAGCCGTCCGACGAGCGATGGAGACTAGGGCTCGTTCGCTAGCTCTTGTCGGAAGTGTTCGATAAACGGCTTGTCTGATCGGATGCGATCGAGTATGCCCGCATAGGATCTCCGCCAACTTTCGAGCAATTCTCGATGCCGAGCAGCGAACCGGTGCTCGGCACGTTCGATCCCGGAAGCACGCACCCGCGCCCAGACCTCTGAGCACCCAGTCGAGGCTGCCTCCACCTTGTTCTTCGCCTCGTCGTCATAGCGATCTGAGAGCAAGAAGTCCTCGACCGCCCCGGGATGGTCCAGACGCACGCCTGCTTTCCCGAAGATGCACCTTCGATAGTCCCGAACGCCCGGGTCGTTCGACAGCGCCCGACGGAATTCCATGTCCCACTCGTTGCCGAGCTGGTTCTCAAGGTCTCCGACGCCGGGGACGATCTTTTCAGCTCTCCCAAGGCAACCACCTAGGGCACGCTCCTCTCTCGAAAAGCCCGCTTCCCAACTGGCGGGAGGTGGTGGACTTCCATGGAGCGGTTCCCCAGGGCCACCCCACAGTGCCAGGTGGTATCTGTACTGCCTTCTTTGATCGAGCGTTTCGATGTATGCAGCGTTCCTCTGCTCGTGACTAAGCCCAGACGCGGCCTTCGGCGTAACGCCCAGGTGACCGGCCAGCTCTTCGAAGTTGGGTCCTTGATACATCTCGGGCCAGTACGAGAACCCGTAGCGCGACTCCATGCAGTAGGAGACGAGAACGTGCCTTCGGTAGGACTCCCACATGAGGATCGCTTCGTCCCTAAGAACCGCTCCATCGCTAACGCCGAAGCCTGGGTACGGATCTAGCGGGTTCGAGTTACCTTGGGCGACGTCCGTCGCCGGACTGCATGCGAACGCCGCAAAGGCGATGCACGAAGCGGCGAGAGTGCGCGCTCGGCTTTTCCTCATCGGCCGTCCGCAGCGCTCAGCCGATCTTCTCGGTTCCCTGGAGGGCCGTGACGTTCGGGTCGCACAGGTAGCGGATACGCGGCAACTCGATGTCGGCGACCATGTGCCACGCCGACACCGGGTAGACGGGCTTGATACGCGCATCGCCCCAGGCCTCGGCCTCGAACGCATCGACGCGCGGCCGGCCGCTCGACGCGCGGTGGATGGTCAACTCCGGGTCGACCTGGACGAGTCGCGGGACGGTGCTCCCGTTCCGCCGCACCCGGGCCAGGTGCATGTTCGCGGCGAACTGGATCTCGGACCCGGCCAGCGGCTTGGGATCGACGAGCGACGTGGTAAGGATCGTACGGCCGTCGAGGACGACCTCGGCAACGATGGCGTGGTACCCCTTGCGCAAGCTCGTCTTCGCGGCCTTTTTCGGAAAGGCCCACTTCTCCGCGATCTCGTGTCCGGCATCGGGGTTGTCGATGTACCCGCCGACGACGTACCCGCGAGGTCGGACTCCGGCCCGGCAGCCGATACGTGTGCGGATGACCGTGAAGGTGCCGAACGGTGAGTCGACGGCGCGGATGGCGGTGAACGTCATCGTGGGCGGGTCGGTGGGATGCAGCGCGGGCGGCAGCATCGACGCAACGTGCTTCGACTCGATCTCGAACATGACTTGGAAGAACTCCGCCTTCGGCAAGACGACGGGCTCAGTGGCCGGCTCGACCAGCGGCGCGCTCTCGAGCTCTGCGGAGATGTCCTTCGTTCTGTCGACGGGCATCAGTTCGTCTCTACGGGCACTTGCGCGCTTCCGCGCGCTCCCAGTTGATCGGGGGCGCTCCGCTTCGCGGCGCCCCCCGAACCCCCCGCGCCCCCCGAGGCCTCTGCGTCTCCCGAACCCCCCGCGCCCCCCGAGGCCTCTGCGCCCCCCGAACCCCCTGCGGCCCCCGCGAACTTCGGCATGACTTCCTTCGCGAAGAGGCGGAGGCTCGCGAGGACCTCGTCCTGGGGCACGGTCTCGGCCATGTTGAGCAGGAAGTTCAATCCATCGACGCCCGCCGACTCCCATCGTCGGACCACCTCGATGAGGCGGTCGGGGTCGCCTATGGCAAGCCCTTCCGGGATACCGGACGAATCGCCCGGGCCGGCGTCCTCGCGTCGCGCCGTCGGTGTGATGCCGAGCGTCGGATACGACGGTGTCGGGTACGCCTCGCGAGCGGGGAGGAGCTGCGCGTTGAGATAGCCGAACGTGCCCGCCAGGCGCATCCCCGTCTGCGCTCCGTAGCTCAGGTCCTCGTGGCAGTACAGGAAGTTCACGGCGTGGATCTGGTCGTTGACGAACTCGCCGACCGGATCGCAGCTCTGGATCCGCTTGCGGTACTCGGCGCTCGAGCGTTCCTGGGCCGCGAAGCCGCCGAAGCTCAAGCCGAGCGCTCCGAGTCCGCGTTCACCGGCGTCG
This sequence comes from Actinomycetota bacterium, assembly GCA_050694575.1. Classification (GTDB taxonomy): domain Bacteria; phylum Actinomycetota; class JAICYB01; order JAICYB01; family JAICYB01; genus JBOGXL01. The sequence continues at coordinate 4,227 of JBOGXL010000260.1, forward strand.
ATCTCGGTGCCCGGCGACGTGACGGCCACCCACATGGGCGGGTGCGGCTTCTGCATCGGCTTGGGGAGCACGGCTCGTTCGGGCATCGAGAAGGCGCGGCCCTGCCAGCCGAAGCGTTCCTGCGTCCACATCTTCGGGATGACGCGGACGTACTCGTCCCAGGTCTTCTTCGTCTCGTCGGGATCGGCCTCGAAGCCGGCGAGCTCGGTCCACGTGGCCGACCGTCCCGTGCCGAAGTCGAGGCGACCGTCCGAGACTATGTCGAGGACGGCGGCGCGTTCGGCGGCTCTGACGGGATGGTTGAACTGCGGGACGCACACGACGATGCCGTGCCCGACGCGGATCCGCTTGGTCTGCATCGCGCACGCCGTCAGGAAGATCTCGGGGGCCGAGCAGTGCGAGTACTCCTCGAGGAAGTGGTGCTCGACGGCCCAGACGTGATCGAAGCCGAGCTCGTCGGCGACCCGGACCTGCTCGAGGCAGTTGTCGAAGACCTGCTTCTCCCGTTCGGGTGTGTGCGGTCTGGGAACCGAGACCTCGAAGAAGATCCCGAACTTCATTCGTATTGGGAGGGGATGGCCTGCCGGCGATCCCCTACCAACCCTCCCCAAGGACTTGTTGAGGTATCTGATTCATCGGACGCCAGGCTCCGCGCAACCCGCCGACGCGATCGAGGACCTCTTCGGCCTCGTCGACGAACTTCCTCACGAGCTCGGCGGCGGGGATCAGCTCGTCGATCGCGCCGACGCCTTGTCCGGCCGGGTAGCACTCCTTGTCGGGGTCGACGTGCGACCAGTCGTTGTTGCCCAGGTTCATCGCGCCGTCACGCGTCGAGCGCAGGACCTGGTTGGGGAAGGGTGCGAGCTCTTCCGGGTGCTGCTCGAAGTACTTCGTGTACGAGTTCTCGATGGCGCGCAGCGTCTTGCCCGTGTACGCGCGAGTGACGGTTGTCCCGTCCTCGGGCGTGCGCAACAACGCCTCCTTGTAGCCGGGAGTCGATCGTGCTTCGGGAGTGGCGATGAACCGGGTACCCACCCAGATCCCGTCGGCGCCGAGCGCGAGCGCGGCGGCGAGGCCTCGTCCGTCGACGATGCCGCCGGCGGCGACGACGGGGACCTTGTCGCCCACCGCGTCGACGATCTGCGGGACGAGCGGCAGAGTCGCGATCCGTCCGGTGTGGCCGCCGGCTTCCGTGCCCTGGGCGACGACGATGTCACATCCGGCCTCGACGGCCTGCCGGGCGTGCTTCACCTTGCCGCACATGTTCACCACGAGAACGCCACGACGGTGGCACATGTCGATGAGCTCTACGGGGACTCCGAGGGCGCCGACGTAGACGGTGGCGCCTGCGTCTATCGCGGCTTCGGCCTGCTCGCTCATGTCGCCGACGGCCGTGAGGAGGTCGACGCCGAAGGGCTTGGACGTGATCTTCTTCAGCTGCGCGATCTCGTCGAGCATCATGTCCGTCGACAACGTCGCGGCGCCGAACGTTCCGAATCCGCCCCCTTCCGACACGGCAGCGACGAGCTGGTGATAGGAGACACCCCCCATGCCCGCGAGCATCACCGGGTGCTCGATGCCGAGGATCTCTGTCAGTCGCGTCCGGAACACGTTGTTCTCCTTCGGGGTGAATCTGCCACCATGACTGTCACGAGCGTACCGACTCCGACGGGCAGGAGACCATGGGGGAGCTGAATTTCGCCGACATCTGGGAGCAGGTTGCCGACGCGTTCCCGGAAGCTCAGGCCCAAGTCCACGGCGACAAGCGTTTAACGTGGGCCGAGCTCGACCGGCGAGCCGACGGTGTCGCGCAAGCGCTGGTCGATCTGGGGGTCGAGCGGCAAGACAAGGTTGCCCAGTACCTTTACAACGTCCCGGAGTACCTGGAGTCCGTCTACGGTGCCGTCAAGGCATCTCTCGTTCCCGTCAACACCAACTACCGCTACACCGACGACGAGCTGGGGTATCTCTGGGACAACGCCGATGCGGTAGCCGTCGTGTTCCAAGGCTCGTTCACCGAAACCATCGAGCGGGTCCGCCCGCGCGTGCCGCGCGTCCGTCTGTGGCTGTGGGTGGACGACGGGACGGGACCGTGTCCGGAGTGGGCTGAGCCGTACGAAGGAGCGGCTACGTCGGGGGCCGGTCGCGTGCGTCCGTCCTGGGGGCGGTCGGGCGACGACCTATACATGCTGTACACGGGCGGCACGACCGGGATGCCGAAGGGCGTCATGTGGCCGATGGGCGACCTCATCCGCGCCTTCGCACAGAACACCGGTGGACCGGACGCGCAGTGGCAGATGCCGGCTGCTCCCGGCCCGGTTGCGATGCCGGCTTGTCCGCTGATGCACGGTACGGGTGCCTTCGTCGCGTTCATCGCCTTTAATCTGGCCGGGTCGGTTGTGACCCTGACGAAGCGATCGTTCGACACGGAGGAGCTCCTCGATGCAGTTCAGCGCGAGAAGGTGAACATGATCGCGATTGTCGGGGACTCGTTCGCCAAGCCCATCCTGCGAACACTCGACGCCAACGAAGGGCGATGGGATCTCTCGTCGCTGTTCATGGTGATCTCGTCCGGGGTGATGTGGAGTGAGGAGACCAAGCAGGGTCTCCTGCGTCACCACCCCGCGATGCTGCTCCAAGACGCGTTCTCGTCCTCCGAAGCCCTGGGGATGGGGACGTCCACCTCGACGGGGACAGGCGTGTCGCACACGGCGAAGTTCGCCCTCGGCGAGAACACGCGCGTGATCACCGAGGACGGACGCCCTATCGAGCCGGGCTCGGGTGAGGTCGGGTTGCTCGCGGTCAAAGGGTTGGTGCCGGCCGGCTACTACAAGGACTCGGAGAAGAGCGCGCGAACCTTCCGTGTGATCGATGGTGAGAGGTACTCGGTTCCCGGTGACTACGCGACCATCGAAGCCGACGGGACGTTGAAGGTCATGGGCCGCGGCTCGGTCTGCATCAACACCGGCGGCGAGAAGGTCTTTCCCGAGGAAGTGGAAGAGGTGGTGAAGCGCCACGACGCCGTGCGCGACGCAGCGGTCGTCGGTGTGCCCGACGAGAAGTGGGGAGAGGCGATCACCGCCGTCGTCGTCCCCGAAGTGGGGGCCGACGTCAGCGCCGCCGAGCTCATCAAGCACGTGAGAGCTAACCTCGCCGCGTACAAGGCGCCGAAGCACGTCGTGGTCGTCGATTCGCTCGGCCGTAGCCCGGCGGGCAAGCTCGACTACCCGGGCTTGCGCGAGAAGGCCGTCGCCGAGGTCGGCAGGGGCTAACGCGCCGTAGGGGGCACGCGGCTCGAGAGGATCTCGGCCTCCTCGAGCTTGGCGATCTCGGCGTCGTCGAGGTCAAGCAGCTCTTTGAGCACCTCGCGATTGTGCTCGCCTCGATATGCCGGGACGCCGTGGGCACCGCTTTCGGCCTCCGAGAACCTCCACGGGCTGTTCGGGACCTTGAAGGTGCCGTCGCCGCGGTCGGAGATCTCGACTATCGCACCACGGGCCTTCGCCCAATCCGTGGCCGCGGCTTCAGTGAGCTTGCGCACGACGCCCATCACGAGTCGCGCCTTGCGCAGAGCCGCGTCGAGCGTCTCGACGTCGTCGAAGGTGTGCACCCACTCCTGCAGGATCTCCAGGAGCGCGTCGAGGTTCTCGCGACGGGCGTCGTCGTCGGCGAACCGCGGATCGTCTCCGAGGTCGTCGCGTCCCACGGCTTTGCACCACATCCCGAACGAGCCGCGCGGGATAGGGCTTGCCGAGATCGTCACGTAGCGGCCGTCGCGCATCCGGAACATCGGATGCGGGTCGTCGAAGTGCGCGGGCCGCTTGCGCTCCTGGACGTGCTCGGCCGCGATGTGCTCCGTCGCCGAGAGCAGCGCCTCGGCCATCGCCATGTCGACGTGCTGCCCTCGTCCCGTTCGCTCGCGGTGGTGGAGCGCGGCGAGAACGCCGACGGCGGCGTAGACGCCCGAGTAGACGTCGGCGTGCGACAGCGGATCGTGGAGCGGTGGCTCGTCCCGTCCGCGCGCCACGACCTCGAGCCATCCCATCTCCGCGTGAACGGTCGGTGCGTACGCGGGTCTGTCACGCCACGGGCCATCGTGTCCGTAACCCGTCACGGACATGTACACGATGCGAGGATTCGCCTCAGCCACTCGCTCATAGCCCAGGCCGAGCCGGTCGAGAACGCCCGGACGGAAGTTCTCGAGCAGGACGTCCACGTGCGCCGCGAAACGGAAGACCAGGTCGACGCCTTCGGCCTTCGACAGGTCGACTGACACGTTGCGCTTCCCGACGTTCTGCTGCGTGAAGTACGCCGAGAGGGAGTTCTTCCGCATCGTGGCGAACCTGGTCAGGTCGCCTTCCGGGGGCTCGACCTTGATCACATCGGCCCCCAGGTCCACGAGCAGCCGGCTGCAGTGCGGACCGGCGAGCACGCGAGAAAGATCGAGGACTCGGATCCCCTCCAGCGGTCGGCTCATGTCGGTTTTCCAGCGCTCCCGGACGGCTTCATCTACGATGCGCATCGTAGGTCTCATGGTCCACTCCACGCGTTCGATCACCGCCCTCGTCGTCGCCGCCCTCGTCGGGCTGCCGTCGTTCGCCGCGGCGGGCCCTCGCGCGGACGCCGATCGCTTCGAGGCGTACTTCCCGATGGGCGACGGGACGACGGTCCTGCACGCGGACGTGCTGCGTCCGCAGAACCTTCCGATGAACGTGCGTACGCCGGTGATCATGACGGTGAGCCCATACTTCATCCGATCGATCGTCACGCCCGAGGGTGGCGCGGCCGACCCCACCGATACCGGGCCGAGCGAGCGCTTCTACGACTTCCTCGACCTCACTCGCCTGCTCGATCGCGGCTACACGTACGTGATGGTCGATCTGCCCGGCTTCGGCGGGTCGAGTGGCTGCAACGACTGGGGCGGCTTCCGCGAACAACGCGCGGTGCAGGCCGCCGTCGAGTGGGCGGCTTCGCAACGCTGGTCGAACGGCCGCGTGGGACTGCTCGGCAAGTCCTACGACGCATGGACGGGCCTCATGGGCATCGCGCGCCAACCGAAGGGGCTCAAGGCTGTCGTCGCCATGGAGCCGGTCTTCTCCGGCTACGGGTACCTGTACGAGCGCGGCGTTCGCTTCGGGAACTCGATAGGGACGCCGCTGA
>JBOGXL010000261.1:0-5380 GCA_050694575.1 Actinomycetota bacterium
TCGAGGGGATCGCGACGACCATCCCGTTCCATCGCGCCTTCCTCGCCCACAAGACCTTCGCCGAAGGGCAGGTCTACACGCGCTTCGTCGAGGACGAGTTCCTCGATCAGCTTCCCGGCCTCATCGAGACGCTCGAGCCGCCACGCCCCCGGCCTTGGGCTGCCGGCGCGAGGCATGAAACGTCGGATACCCGCCGGACGGTGGCCGTCGAGGTGTCCGGCCGCCGCTACGACGTGACGCTGTGGTCGCAGGATGCCCGCGTGTTCCGTCCTCTCGAACGGGCCACGACCCATCACGCAGCCGCGGGAGCGCACGACGAGGTCCGTGCGCCGATGCAGGGCACGATCCTCAAGGTGCTCGTCGATGAGGGTCAGGAGGTCGAAGCGGGCGACCTCATCTGCACGCTCGAAGCGATGAAGATGGAGAACCACATAATCGCGCCACGCGAAGGAAAGGTCACCGAGCTGCACGTCGAGGCGGGAAAGACCGTAGAGACCAACGCACTTATCGCGGTGATCGAATAGTCCGGTGATGGATCTGCAGATAGAGGTCGTCACCGTTACGCAGTGGGCGCAGAACTGCTCGATCCTGTGTCCTCCCGGCGGCGGTCCCGCGGTGCTCATCGATCCCGGCGGCGAGATCGACCGCGTCACGGCGGCCGCGGAGCGCGTGGGGGCCGAGATCGAGGCGATCCTCATCACGCACGGACACATCGACCACATCGGCGGCCTGAACGAAGCGATGGCCGCGACGAACGCCCCCGTGTGGCTGCATCCGGACGACCTGTGGCTCTACGAGAAGCCGCTCTTCGGGATGCCCGCCGTCGGCGTTCCGCCCAACGCCTCATACCTCTCCGACGACGAGCTGCTCGAAGCGGCGGGGATCCGCTTCCGCGTGCTCCACACGCCCGGCCACTCACCCGGACATGTCTGCTTCTGGCTCGAGGGGATCGAACCGCCGCTGCTCGTCGGCGGCGACCTCATCTTCATGGGATCGATCGGCCGGACGGACCTGCCGCGCGGAGATCTCCGTCAGCTGGTGAGCTCGGTGCGCGACAAGATCTGGGTGCTGCCCGACGAGACGACGATCCTGCCCGGGCACGGCCCGACGACGACGATCGGCTTCGAGAAGAAGGTGAACCCGTTCGTGTCGCTGGAAGCCATCGACGACCTCGTGAGCTAAAGGGTGAGGCCGCCCGTGCCGAGAAGGATGCACACGGGCGCGTTCGTCGGGCTCACGGCCGTGATGCCTCGATCCTTCGCCGCCACCATCGCCTGAACGGGCGTCAGCCAGCTTCCGGGAGCAACCCCGGACCTCGGCTTCCGCGCATCGAAGCGATAGACGTCCAGACCACGGTTGATGTCGTTGCCGAAGAGATAGAACGAGCCGTCCTTCTCGATCTTGTTCGTCTTGGCACTCCACGTGTCCGCGTTCGGCATGGTGTAGTGACCGATCTCGCGCATCCCCATGCCGATGTTTCCCACATCGGGAGTGAGGCCGAGCGAGACGCCCACGAGGCTCGAGACGTCGACGACACGCACGCCCGCCTCGTACCACGCGATGGTCATGAGCTTCTGCTCCGGATAGAAACGAAGCACGTGTGACGTGCAGGTGATGTTGTCCGTCGCCGGACGGACGTCGGGCATGTTCCAGAAGCCGACCTTCAGCGGAGTGGCTTCGAGCGGACCCGTGATGTCGTAGACGTGCAGACCGCCGCCCGGACAGAAACCGTTGCCGGCGGCGCCGGCAAGCTCGTCCGTCACGACGAGGAACGTTCGCTTCCCGAGGACGGGATCGTCGATCGTGATCGGATCGGACTGGTGGTGGATGTTGATGGCCGGGTCCAGGATGCGGCCTATCACCTCGGGCTTGCGTGGGTTGGTCGTATCGAGGATGAGCGTGTGCGTGAGCGCGGCGACGTAGGCGCGATTGCCGCTCTCGTTGAAGGTGATGTCGTGGGACTCGAGGCCGGTGATCAGTGGGAGCACGCCGAGCCGCTTGGCCCGGCCCAGCGTCGTGATATCGAAGATCTCGACCCCTCCGCCGATAGCGAGGTCGGCGTTGGAGTTGTACAGGTAGCGGCCGCTCGGGTGCACGGTCTGGTTGTGTGATCCGAGGGGGATGCTTACGAAGCCGACCGTCCTCGGGTCCGTCGGCTTGGAAACGTCGACGATGAACGTCCCGTACTTCTTCTCGCGGATGCCGAGGTCGCTGTAGCACCCCGACTCCGTGAGTGTCTGTGCGGAGTAATCGTCGCCCGCGTACGCCACGAGCGTCCTCGATCCGCGACGGAAAACCTGGACGTCTCCCTGGGCGAGCGCGCAGTCGTACACGGCCGTCAGCCGAGGACGACGTGGGTTGGTGATGTCGATGATCTGCAATCCGTTGCGGTAGGTCCCAGCGAACGCGTACTCACGGCCCCCGATGCGGGCGAACTCGATGTCGGTCCCGAAGGGGCGATCCATGCCGTACTGCCGCCCGTAGGACAGCGTCGTGACGTGGCTCATGTTCTCCGAGCCCGTCCCGGACGCAGCCTGCGCGGGCGTAGCGCCGGCCAAAAGGCCGAGCACGCAGATGGAGATGACCAAGCGCCGCATCGTGACTCCTCGCCCTCAGGCCCCACTCCCGCGACGAGTATCTCACCTCGGGGAAGCGCCTGCCGGCGTTCGGCTGGAAGAATGGCGAGATGATCCCGGAGCGGCTGGCGGAGGGTCTGCTCGAGCTCGGGTCCACGCTCGTTGCGTACTCCGGAGGCGTGGACTCGACCTATCTCGCCTGGGCGGCGCACCGAACGCTCGGCCCCCGGTCGCTCGCCGCCATCGCCGACTCGCCTTCGCTGCCCCGCAGCGAGCTCGATCAAGCGCTGGAGGTGGCCGGAAGGTCGGGCTTCGCGGTCGAGGTGGTGCGGACCGACGAGTTCGAGCGAGACGCCTATCTCCGCAACGCTCCGGACCGGTGCTTCCATTGCAAGGAGGCGCTCTTCGACGAGGTGTTCCCTCTGGCGGCCGAGCGCCGGCTCTCCCACGTCTGCCTCGGAACGGTGACCGACGACCTCGGTGACGTCCGGCCCGGGCTCGTCAGCGCGAGAAGGCGCGGCGCGCGCGCACCCCTGGTCGAAGCCGGGCTGAGCAAGCTCGACGTCCGGACGCTGGCGCGTGAGGCGGGCCTGCCCGTCTGGGACAAGCCGCAGGCAGCATGCCTCTCGTCGCGGATCCCGCACGGGACGCCGGTGACCCTCGAAGCCTTGCGCATGGTCGAGAGAGCCGAGGAGAACGTGCGCGCGCTCGGCTTCGGGCTCGTCCGGGTGCGTCATCACGGAGAAGCCGCTCGTATCGAGGTGGCGCGTGAAGACGTGCCGCGCCTGCTGCGTGAGCGATCCCGGATCGTCGATGCCGTCCGGGCGGCGGGATACCGTGAAGTTGTGCTCGACGAACGCGGCTACCGGACTCGCGGCGCACGCCTTCCGGTACTGGGGACGTAGATGCCGAAGCTGCGGCTGCACCTCACGTTTCCCGAGCAGCTGATCAAGGAGCCCATCATCTGGAGGCTCGGCCGGCAGTACGACATCATCACGAACGTCCGACGAGCCAACGTCGAGGACACCGTCGGGTGGATCATCCTGGAGGTCGAGGGGACCGAAGAGGCGCTCGATCAAGGCATCGAGTGGCTCGGCGAGATGGGCGTCCAGGTCGACCGCCTGCACGGCGACGTCGTCGAGTCGTAGACCGCGCCATCTAGACCCCTTGGCCCTCCTCGTCGATCTCGGCATCGTCCTGCTCGTCGTCGGCATGGCGCGGTCGGGATTCCGGCGGGGTCTCGTCTTCTACGCGATAGATCTCGTCGGTTTCGTCGGATCGGTGATCGCCGCGGTTCGCTTCCACGAGATACCCGGTGCCGTCCTCGAAGCGTTCGGTCTCGCGCCGCGCACAAGCGCCGTGATCGGAGGACTGATCATCTTCGTGCCGCTCATCGTTCTCACGGCGGTGATCGGCTCCCGGCTGTCCCGGGCCGTGCACGTCCCCGGTGTATTCACGACCAATCGCATCCTCGGCGCCACCTTCGCTGCCGCCCTGAGTGTGGCGATGGTCGTCGTCGGTCTCCTGTTCGCGCGCGCCGTCGCGCTTCCCTTCGGGCTGGCCGACCTGCTCGAGCGTTCGCTCATCGCGCCACGCGTGATCGAGTGGGTCGCACCGGCGACGGAGCTCATCGACGACAAGCTCGGTCTCGACCTGTGCGGAGGACGGCTCCTCGGGGCGGTGCCCGAGCTGTGCGAGAAGCGTTGATAGCATCGGGACGATGCCGAAGAAGAAACAGCGACGATACAACCCTGGCGGAGGACGCCCGCGGCGCCCTCAAGCCGAGCAGAACATCCCCCAGGCCAATCCGGACGCGATAGAGGCCGAGGGTGTCGTCCTCGAATCGCTGCCGAACGTGATGTTCAAGGTCAAGCTCGATAACGGGCACGAGGTGCTCGGTCACATCTCGGGACGCATGCGCAAGAACTACGTGCGGATCATGCCCGGCGACAGGGTCCGCATCGAGCTGTCGCCCTACGACCTTCAGCGCGGCCGCATCACCTGGCGTCACCGGTAAACGCCGCTCCGGTGGACTTATCGACGGCCCTCGGCCCCGCTGTTGCGGCGGGCGCGCTTCCGCTTTCAAATGGTCGACACCGATGAACAGCGACGGCCTTGAAGGCCTTCCAGCCGGTTCCTAGGAACTCGGGGAACCTGTAGTGCAGGTTGGGCGCCCCACCCTGCGCGGTGTCAACGTTGGATGGGCGTGGGTGATCGGTGAATCGAGACACTCCTCAACCCCTCGACGATCGCGGACGCCCACGCGACAGCAACAAAGCAAAAGCGACAATCTCAATCATGGCGGGGACGAACACGACCAGGCCGCATAGTGGTTCCGACCGACACTCTTCGGAGGAAGTGTAAATGAGTGTAAGTGCGTGAGCCACAACGCCTGTCACCAGCGCGATTGCGAGACTAGTCACGTTGACGCGGCTCAGCTTTGCCATGACGTAACCGACCAAGCCAAGACCAGGAAGCAGCGCGATGACTATGAACTCTGGACGCGGATCGGTCTCTCCCGTAGGGAGATCAACGGCCAAATGTCTCCAGCTAGCAGCCACGATCAACGCAACAACGACCGACCACAGGATGGCAGCAATAGCGAGAATCACTCTCGTTCGCAAACCGTCACGTCCTACTAAGCCCGGATCCACCGAAAAACCGGATGAGATGAGACCGTAAGCTCCAACAAAAAGGTGCCCCGACCTGGGAAAATGGTGTTGACAGAACGCCATTCAAGCCCCAGGAGAGGAGCACCTTTTCGATGCGATCATCCCACAGCCTCGACCGGTTGTGTGTGCAGT